>NZ_LLYW01000010.1 GCF_001484195.1 Thermococcus celericrescens | reverse complement strand
TCGCCATGCACGTCAAGGGAATGGAGCCGCCAGCATACGATGTCCGCGGCATAAAGGGAATGGCACTTGCTTTCGCCGTCAGCGTCCGCGGTGCCGACCACCTCACCAGCGGCGCCTACGGAACCGAGCTCGTCGGCAGGTGGTGGAAGTTCGAGGGCGTTGACAGGACCAGGGGCGAGAACAAGGGATTCGAAATAGCGTTCCACGAGAACCTCATGGCGGTCTACGACGCCACCGGAACGTGCAAGTTCTCAAGGCACATGTACTTCCTCGAGGGCTTCCCGCCGCTCGTCGAGGCCATCACCGGCATGAACATCGGCGAGGCCGAGCTGATGGTCATCGGCGAGAGGATAATGAACATCGCCAGGGCCTTCAACGTCCGCGAGGGCTTCAGCAGGAAGGACGACACCCTGCCGTACAGAATCATGTGGGAGCCGATCCCGGAGGGCGTCAGCAAGGGCCTCCACGTCCCGCCGTGGGAGCTCGATAGGATGCTCGACGAATACTACCAGGCCCGCGGCTGGAGCAGGGACGGAATCCCAACCAAGGCCAAGCTCATGGCCCTCGACCTCCCGGACATCGCGGAGGATATTGGGGCTGGGATTTGATTTCTGCCCCGTTCTTTGCTTCTTCCTTATGGAGTTAAATATAAGAACCCGATGGAGTATCCTTTCTTCGGTGTGAATCATGGAGAGGAAGCTCACCGATTTCATCGGCCATGCCTCCAGGAAGGATAACGGTTTAACCAGGGAAGAGCTTGAGAGGGTTCTTAAGAAGGCCGCAGATTTAATCAGGACAAGGGTCGATTACAAGTATATCCTCCTTCTGCTCTTCCTGAAACGTCTGAGCGACGAGTGGGAGAAGGAGTTTGAGGAATACGTTAGGAAGCTCATGAAGGAAGGTCTGGACAGAAAGACCGCCGAAGAGCTTGCCCTCAAAGACAGGGAAGCGTACACGATTAACTATCCACCTGAATACCTCTGGAGGAAGCTCCGCGAGAAGGACATCGAGAGCCTTCCCCAGAACCTCTCGCAGGCGCTCAAGAAGCTCGCCGAGCTCAACCCCAACCTGAGGGGTGTCGTTGACCGCTTTGACTTCATGGAGTTCATGCTCCACAGGGACAACGCTGAAATACTCAGGCAGCTCTTCGAGCTCTTCAGCGGGCTTGACTTAAAGAACGCCTCGCCCGATGTTCTTGGCGATGCCTACGAGTGGATTCTGAGGTATTTTGCCCCGCAGAAGGCCAAGGAGGGTGAGGTTTATACCCCAAGAGAGGTCATAAGGCTTCTAGTTGAAATCCTCAAGCCGGAGCCGGGCGAGGAGATTTATGATCCATCTATGGGTTCTGGTGGCATGCTCATCGGAGCTTATCTCTACGTTAAGGAGCACCGCGGAGCGGATGAGGCTAAAAAGCTCTTCCTCTATGGCCAGGAGGTCAACCCAACCACCTACGCTTTAGCTGAGATGAACATGATACTCCACGGCATTAAGTCGCCAAAGCTGGCAGTCGGTGATACACTGCTACGGCCACAGTTCAAGGACGGCGAAAGGCTCAAGCGCTTCGATGTGGTTATAGCCAACCCTCCGTGGAACCAGGACGGCTACGGCGAGGAGACTCTCAAAAAGGCCGAGTTCAAGGAGGAGCGTTTCAAGTACGGCTATCCGCCGAACAACTCAGCAGATTGGGCATGGATCCAGCACATGCTCGCGAGTGCAAAAGATAACGGAAGGGTCGGCATCGTCATAGACAATGGCGCACTCTTCAGGGGCGAGGCTGAAAAGAAGATAAGGGCGAAGATACTCAAGGACGACCTGCTTGAGGCGGTGATACTTCTCCCGGAGAAGCTCTTCTACAACACCGGCGCGCCGGGGGCTATAATGGTCTTCAACCTCAACAAGCCGAAAGAGAGGAAGGGAAAAGTCCTCTTCATCAACGCCTCACAGGAGTACGAGAAACACCCCGAAATAAGGAAGCTCAACCGCCTCGGCGAGGAGCACATCAGAAAAATAGTTACCGCTTTCGAGAAGTTCGAGGACGTTGATGGCTTTGCGCGCGTCGTTGACCTGGACGAGATAAAGGAGAACGACCACAACCTCAACGTCACCCTCTATGTCTTCCCGATGGAGGAAGAGGAGGAGATCGATGTTAAGGCCGAGTGGGAGGAGCTGAGGAGAATTAACGAGGAGCTGGCGAAGGTTGATGAGAAGATCGAGGGGTATTTGAGGGAGCTGGGATATTGAGGAAAGGGTTTATTAAATACCAACCTTAGAAATTGTTGGGTGAAAAAATGGCCACAAAAAAGAAGTCCAAAAAGAAAAAGTACAAGCGCATCCACAACCCGCTTACAGGAAAATACTATCTCGCCGAGATTCAGCCCAACGGGCAGTATAAAATAGTGGGACTATGGCATCCTCCCAAGAAGAAGAGCACAAAGAAAAAAGGGTCGATTTGGGATCTTCTGGGTTGAGGGGCTATGGTTAAGGTGTTCGTTGATACGAACACAATAGTCCACTGGGCGATTTTGAAGAAGGGTATTGAGAGGCATGGCGAGGGGCTAATTAACAAATATCGCAAGTTGGAGCAGTCCTATCGCCTTGTTGAAGGGGCTATCAACGGGACGTTTAAGGCGGAGTTCTACACCTCAAACCTCGCACTGGCGGAGATGACGAGGGCTTTTGCCGATTTTTTAATCTCCGAGAAAATGCGTTCGGAAGGAATAGCGGCCCTATACTGGGGAAAGTACTTCAAGGACTTCCTGCTCACCGGTGAGGAGTTCGACGAGTTTCTTGATGCAATTATCAAGCTCTCAAATCTCATCAGGGAACGGCTGAACGTTATTGAGGACTCAGTGTTCGACGTTGAATACTATCCCTTCTTCGTTGCAAGGGCTGGACTAATGACGCAAGATGCAATACTCATCACGACGGCGATAAAGCACGGTATGGATTATTTCGTAACCATGGACCGGGACTTTCACGATTTGCTGGAGGACAAGCGCATAAGAAAAAGAACGAGAAAGTTCTTCGAGGAGAGGAATTTCAAAATTGTAAGGCCCGGGAGAATGATACAGATTTTGGAGGGACTATAAAATGCTTGAGAGCCTAATGAATGACTACATTCTTCTTCAGATTTTTCCGGCACTATCAAATCCGGAGTTCCTTAACAAACTTGGAGCTATTGCCATGATAATCGTTGGTCTTCTTGTAGAGAAACACTTTATCTCCCGTCCCTCACTCTTTGCCAATGTTATAGCGCTGAATACTTATCTAATTGCTAGGGGAATCACAGAACCATTATTATGCCTGTATGCCAACGTGGGGTTAATCCTTGGGATTATTGCAATCTTGGCATATTGGAGCGATACATCACTGTCAGGCTTCTTTTATGCTGTTGCATTCATGTATAACTCCGCATTTGTGGGTGTCATAATATTGATGTTTTGAGAGGTGAATCCGATGCATACTCAGACTAAAACTAGGTTCAAGAAAACCCCACTCAGCGAGATTCCAGAGGGGTGGGAGGTCATTAAAATAAAAGATGTTATCAAAGAGGCTAAACCAGGATTTGCAAGCGGAAAACGTGATGAGAACGGGATAATTCAGCTTAGAATGAACAACATCACTACTGAGGGCAAGGTCACACTAAAGGAATACTTGGAAGTTCCAGTCCGAAGCAACATTGAAGATTATCTCCTTAAGCCGGGCGATGTACTGTTTAATAACACGAACAGTGTTGACTTAATTGGTAAAACAGCTATATTTCGTGGCGAGTGTGAGTTTTGTACATATAGCAACCACATAACAAGAATCCGGGTAGATTCTAGTCGAGTTATCCCAGAGTGGATAATGTACTATTTTATGGAACTTTGGAGAATCGGATACTTTAGACAGATCTGTGTTAGATACGTGGGGCAAGCAAGTATTAAAAAGGCAGATTTATTAAATATACCTCTTCCTCTCCCACCCCTCCCCGGGCAGAGGAAAATCGCCGAGATACTCAGAACGGTTGACGAGGCCATCGAGAAGACTGACAAAGCTATCGAGCGGACGGAACGCCTGAAAAAGGGCCTGATGCAGAGGCTTTTGACTAAGGGAATAAAGCACGAGCGGTTCAAGAAGACCGAGCTGGGCGAGATTCCCGAGGAGTGGAGGGTTGTCAAAGTTGAGGACATCATCACAGAAGCGAAGCCAGGCTTTGCAAGTGGAAAACGAGACGAGAATGGCATAATTCAACTTAGAATGAATAACATAACCACAGATGGACGGGTCGTACTTGACCAGTATCTGAAAGTTCCAATACCAAAGAACAAGAACATTAACGATTACCTCCTAAGACCTGGTGATGTGTTGTTCAACAATACCAACAGTGTTGATTTGCTGGGTAAAAGTGCCGTCTTTAGGGGGGAATGTGAGTTTTGCACATACAGCAACCACATAACCCGTATTCGCGTTAAGAATGATGTTACAATACCCGAGTGGCTTGTTTACAATTTTATCCGGCTTTGGCAGATACAGTATTTCAAGCAAATCGCCATAAGACATGTGGGTCAGGCGGGAATAAGAAAATCTGATCTTCTAAACATAAGGCTCCCCCTCCCGCCCCTAGAAGAACAAAAGCAGATCGCCGAAATACTCTCCACCGTTGACAGAAGGCTCAAACTCCTGAGAAAGAGAAGGGAGAAGCTGGAGAGGGTCAAGCGCGGGCTGATGAAGGACCTGCTGACGGGGAGGAGGGTAAATTGTGTAGACTAAACTTTCTTTGTCGGGTGAAAGGTATAAATACCCTAGATGGTTATAACATAATTATCTTGTGGGCAGGTGGTTGCTCTCCTCGCCGTTGGGCTTTCAGTGAATCCACAGGCAACTATCACCCTCCTACAAATAATCGCGGGGGTGATATCAGTAATCCAGTATTTACAAGATATCACAATGGGCGGGGGTGGGCCCCCTGCGGCCGGAGGGTGATAAGGGGCCCACCCATCTCATACATGCCTTGGTGGTGAGGGGAGCGCCGCTGTAAGTCCCGCCCAGGGGGTGTTGGACTATAGGGGGTTCGAATCCCCCACCTCCGCCCACAAGAGTCCAATCTCAAAAAATCAGGTGAAGTTCTGACTTGCATGAATATTTAAAACCAAAGGGTTTATCCATAAACATCCAACCTCTCTGATGGTCCCGATGTTTATAAATAAACAGGTGCCCTCCATGCCCGCTCAAACCCCCGAATACCTCCAGTGCGAAAAGCCCATCATCGATCGGTTAAAGGAAAAAGGCTGGACTTACCGGAGGGGCATTGAGGTCCTCGAAGACAAAAACGAGCCCCTCCTGATCTCAAGGTTGAAGGACGCGATAGTGAGGATAAACGGAGTTAGCGAGAGGGAAGCGGAGGAGGCAATCAATCTCCTCAAAGCTACCCCTTTCGGCGTTGAAGGTTCCCGCAGGGTTCTCGACTACCTCAAGAACGGCGTTCCCGTGAAGGATGAGGAAACCGCTCAACCGAGGAGGCTGATGCTCATTGACTACGAAAACCTCGGAAACAACGAGTTCCTCGTTGCCAACCAGGTCGGCTACCCGTTTAAGACCAAGATACCCGACCTGATCCTCTACGTCAACGGCATCCCGCTGGTCATAATCGAGTGCAAAAAGCTCGATGTGAGCTGGAAAAAGGCCTACGAGCAGATTAAAAGCTATGAGAAGGAGATGCCCGAGCTCTTCAAGTACGTGCAGATCGGCGTTGCGGTTGGAGATAAACCTGTCTATTTCCCCATAGTGCCGTGGCTCAGCAGTGTTCCAGTCTATGAATGGAAGGGCGAGAGCTTTGATGAGCTGGACAACCTGGTTGAGCTTTTAAAACCTGAGACCCTCCTTGACGTCCTCCGCTACTTCACCTTCTACCGTGAGAGCGGTGGAGCTTTTACAAAGGTTCTGCCGAGGTACATGCAGTACCGGGCGGTTAGGGAGATAGTGAGCATCGCTCTGGCCTACGCGAGGGGCGAGACGGAAAGAAACCGGGGTTTAATCTGGCACTGGCAGGGAAGTGGAAAAACCTTGACCATGATATTCTCCGCCTATAAAATCAAGCGCCTGCTCGGCAACCCCACGATTTTCTTCGTCGTTGACAGGAGGGAGCTGGAGAGGCAGCTGAGCGGCGAGCTTAAAGCCGTGGGGCTGAGCTTTGAAGTCATAGATTCAATCGAGAAGCTCAAGGAAGTCCTAACCCACGCAGATGGAAAGAGGGGAACGTTCATCACGCTCATCCACAAGTTCCGCGCCGAGGACCTCAATGACGTGCTGGAGGGTCTCAAGAGGGAAAGCCGGAGAAGAAAGACAATAATGAACCGCAAAGACGTCGTGGTTCTCATAGACGAAGGACACAGAACCCAGTACGGCGAGCTTGCTTCGACTATGCGCTCGATACTCAAGAGCGCGTCCTTCTTCGCCTTTACGGGAACCCCGATAGCAAAGAAAGGGCGCGACACCTACGCCACCTTCGGCTATAAGGACAGGCCCTACCTCGACAGGTACTTCATAACGCAGTCCATCGAGGACGGCTTTACCGTGAAGATAGCCTACCAGGCGAGGCTTGAGGAGGACGTTCACCTAAAGAGGGAGCTCCTTGAGGCATTTCTCTCATCGAAGCTTGAGGAAATCCCGGAGGAGTACCGCGGAAGGGTGGAGGAGAAGCTCAAGAAGAGGCTCAACGCGATAAAGGTGTTCCTGAAAAACCCGAAGAGGATCGAAACCATAGCCCAGGACATAGCAAGACACTATAGGGAGAGCGTGGAGCCGTTTAAAGCAATGGTGGTAGCGGTTGACAGGGAGTCCTGCGTCTTATACAAGCATGCCCTCGACAAGTATTTGCCAAGGGAGTACACCGAGGTCGTGATGACGTTCAACCGGGATGAGGGCGAGGTTATTAAGGAGTATCAGAGGGAACTTGAAGAGCGTTTCCCAGGAAAAGACATGGCTGAAATCCGCGAGAGAATTCGTGAGGATTTCAGGAACAAAGAAACTCCAAAAATCCTGATAGTTACCGATATGCTTCTCACAGGCTTTGACGCCCCGATCCTTCAAACCATGTATCTGGACAAGCCGCTCAAGGAGCACAGGCTCCTTCAGGCAATAGCGAGAACCAACAGGCCCTTCATCAAGAACGGCGAGAACGTCAAGCCCTTCGGCCTCGTTATAGATTACGTGGGCATATTCAAGGAGTTGAAGAGGGCACTGGAGATCTATAACGAGGCTGACATCGAAGGAGCCGCTTACAGCGTCGAAGAGATAAAGGAAGAGCTCAGGAAAAAGATCTCCAAGGCTATGGGATACTTTGATGGCCTTGAGCCGGGAAGAGGTAGGGAGGCCATAATGGCTGCCGTTGAAAGGCTCTTTAGAACAAATAAAGGGGAGGAGTTCGGGAGGCTGTACAGGGAGATAAGGCACCACTACAAGCTCCTCAGGGAGGACAGAGATGAGTTCAGGGAAGCCTTCAAATGGCTCACGGAGGTCTATTATGCATACAGAGCGAAGGTTGATGGCGTTCCGCCGGAGGTCGAGCTCAAAGCCGACGAATTCTTCAGGGAGGCCCTCAGGTTCATACATGAGACAGTAGACATAGAGGAGATAAAGACTGACTTTCCAATAATCGAACTTGACGATGAGTTCCTTAAGAAAGTAATGAGGGAGAGGGATAAGCGGAGAGCGTTTACCAACCTCATATTCTCGGTCAGACACTACGTAAACACCCACAAGGGACCTTTAACGGAGGACTTGGTTGAGCAGGTAGAGAGGATAATCGAAGCTTGGAGGCACAAGAAGGAAGAAAGAAGCACGTAAAGACCAATACTAACGAGCTGATCAGAGGGGTTAGAAAGTTGCTCAAGGAGACCGGGGGGCTCAGGTTCCCCCGCTGGACAGAGAAAACCGAGATCGTCAGCGAAGTCTCGCGGAAGGTTATGCTCTTCATTGTAAGGGAATATAAGGAGGAATGCGACGACATCATCAAGACGCGCAACGAGCTCCTAGAGGTGATCAAAAGGTGGGGGTAGAGTACCGCGTAATTCGGAGGGACGTTAAGTATCCCCGCATCGAGATAAGCCCCCTTGGGGAGGTTAAGGTAATAGTCCCACCGAATGCAGAGGCTGAGGATCTGGTGAAGAGAAAGAAGGAGTGGATAGAGAAGAAGTTAAGGGAAATCGAAGAAGCCAAGATGAAGTTTCTCCAGCTTTCCAATAAGCTCATACTCGACGGGGAGTTCTACGAACTCATCGAGTCGGAGGAGTTCGGGGTTAATCCAAAGTTTCACGTGGTTCTCCTGCCCAAGGACGATTTGGGGATGCTAAAAAGATGGCTGAAAAGCCAGCTGAGAGAAGAGCTGGAATTCAAGGTGAGACTCTTTTCATCGGTCTTTGGGGTAAAGTACAGAAAAATCTACATCCGCTTCCAGAGGACTAAATGGGCGAGTTGCTCTGAGAAAGGAAATCTAAGCTTTAACCTGATGCTTATGGCGCTGCCAGAGGAACTTAGGGACTACATCATAATCCACGAGGTGGCCCACCTCAAGTTCCAAAAGCACTCCCGCGCATTTTGGGAGCTCGTGAGAGAGTATTATCCAGATTACATGCGTGCCCAGAGGGGACTGAGAGAGTACTGGCTTGCGCTCCAGTACAACGAGGTGTGGAGAAAGCTGAGAGAGGTTTAGACGGACGAGTTTTAAGGGGGCAAAGTTCGTCGAGGGACAACTTTTGGGGAACAAGTAGGATGAGTTAGTATGTCCTTTAAACTGACTTGCGGGTGAGGGTTTTATTGAAAAACCGGCTTTTTAGTAGATTTCCCAATTTTAGGCGCTCGAAGAGCGCCAAGGGCAGTGAAACATTGAGAAACAGCGATTTAAACTGAAAACCACTTTGGAAAATCACGAATTCAAAAAAGACATACAAACTTTGATCAAACTTTGCGCAGGCAAAGTTTGTATGGCGCCGGGGCAGGGATTTGAACCCTGGTGGGCAGAGCCCACTGGCTCTCCAGGCCAGCGCCTTCCCAGGCTAGGCTACCCCGGCGCATAAAGGAGAGGAATCAGGAGATGAGCTCGATCTCGATGGTGACGTCTTCCGGAACGCGGATGCGCATGATCTGGCGCATGGCCCTTTCGTCGGCCTCTATATCGACGAGCCTCTTGTGAACGCGAAGCTCGAACCTGTCAAAGGTGGCGGTGCCCTCTCCGTCCGGGCTCTTCCTGGTGGTGATTCTGATCCTCCTGGTCGGGAGCGGTATAGGCCCGCTCATCCTGACGCCGGTCCTCTCGGCGATCTGCTTGATCTGGTCGGTGACCTCGTTGAGGGCCTTAATGTCCGTGCTCGCAAGCTTAATCCTTGCCTTCTGCATTTCCGTCCCTCCTAAGGATTAAGGAAGTAAAGGAAAGGTCAGAGAAGGCCTTCACTCGGCCTTCTGAACGGAGATGACCATACCGGCAGCGACGGTCTGGCCCATGTCACGGATAGCAAAGCGGCCCATCTGCGGGATCTCCTTGACCGGCTCGATGACCATCGGCTTGGTCGGCCTGAGGACGACGATGGCGGAGTCACCGGTCTTGATGAACTGCGGGTTCTCCTCGACGATGTTGCCGGTCCTCGGGTCGAGCTTAGCCAGGAGCTGCTCGAACCTGACGGCAACCTGGAGGGTGTGCGCGTGGAGGACCGGGGTGTAGCCAACGGTGATAGCTGTTGGGTGGTTGAGGACGATGATCTGGGCCTTGAAGGTGTCCTTCGGCCTGACGACGGTCGGCGGGTTGTTGGTGTGTCCGGCAACGTCACCGCGCTTTATGTCGTTCTTACCAACGCCACGGACGTTGAATCCGATGTTGTCACCCGGAAGGGCCTCGGGCATGGACTCGTGGTGCATCTCGATGCTCTTGACCTCACCCTGGATGGCCTTGTGGAAGATCGTTGAGGCCGGCTCGAAGATGACGACGTCACCGACCTTGAGGACACCGGTCTCGACACGGCCGACCGGGACGGTACCGACACCCTTAATGGAGTAGACGTCCTGGATCGGGATGCGGAGCGGCTTGTCGGTCGGCTTCGGCGGCTCCGGTATCTGGTCGAGGGCCTCGAAGAGGGTCGGGCCGTTGTACCAGGGCATCTTGTCGCTCTTCTTAACGATGTTGTCGCCCTCCCAAGCGCTGGTCGGGATGACCTGGACGTTCTTGTAGCCGAGCATCATGAGGAGCTTCTTAACCTGCTCGGCGACCTGCTTGAACTTCTTCTCGTCGTAGTTGACCATGTCCATCTTGTTGACGCTGACGATCATATGGTTGATACCGAGGGTCTTGGCGAGGAAGGCGTGCTCCTTGGTCTGCGGCATGACACCGTCGGTAACGGCAACGACGAGAACGGCGGCGTCAGCCTGGCTGGCACCGGTGATCATGTTCTTAACGAAGTCCCTGTGGCCCGGAGCGTCGATGATGGTGATGTACCTGTGAGGGGTCTCGAACTTGGTATGGGCAACGTCGATGGTGATACCCCTCTCGCGCTCCTCCTTGAGCCTGTCCATGACCCAAGCGAACTTGAAGGACTTACCCTTCTCACCCATCTGCTCGAACTTCTGGATGATGTTCTCCGGAATGTTCTGGCTGTCGAACAGGAGCCTTCCAACGGTGGTGCTCTTTCCGTGGTCGACGTGTCCGATAAAGACAATGTTAATGTGCGGCTTCTCCTTAGCCATTTCCATACACCTCCAAACTTTGGTCTAGTCCGATTGACTAGGATGGCTTTTTAAATCTTTCGAACCTCGGCCCCCTCGGGCGGGAAACCCACCATTTATCGGGGAGGCCTCACGAGTTCCGTGCTTAACTTACGAAGCGGGTTTAAAAAGTTAACTAATGGGTTTTGGACGGGAATTTGTTAATTTTCAGGACGGCACTTTAAAATCGGCCAAATCCCAAACCCGCCAGCCTTCGGCGTTCAACCTTTCCTTTCCGCCAACTTTCCTGGCAACCAGCCCCCAGTGCTTTTTCCAGTCTTCGAGGCCAACCAACTCGCCCTTCCTCCCCAGGTCCTTCAAAATCCCCCGCGCTTCCCTCTCGCTCAAGTCCTTCCACTTCACCTCAACGAACAAAGCCTTTTTCTCGCGCTCGTTCAACGCGAGGAGATCAATCTCCTCCCTTCTGTGCCACCAGCGACCGAGTTTCGTGAAGTGGAAGCCGGTGAGCTCGATGAAAACCTCCGGACTTCCAACAAGTCGTTCGAAGGCCGAACCCATATAGGCGTTGAAATCCTTCTGCGAACGCTCCCAGACGTCCTTCGCCAGTCCAGCCTCAAGGTAGCTCCTGTTCGGGAGGACATACCTGAACCAGAAGGAGAAGTAGTTGTCGTCTATGGAATAGAGTCCCCTTTTGCTGGCTTCTTTGGCCGTTGCGGTGACGGAAACCTCCCGCCGGACTATTCCAAGCCTCCGGAGGACGCCCAGGTACTTGGAAACGAGGCTCTTGTCGAGCCCGGTTGCGTTCACAATCTCCCCAAATCTATTCCTCCCACCCGCTATCGCCTCGAGTATCGCGAAGTAGTTGGCCGGCTCCCTGAGCTCTTCCCTCAGGAGTATTTCGGCCTCCTCGTAGAGAAAGGCACTCTTTGAGAGGACGTTGTCAACGACGTTTTCGTTAAAGTCCTTCCCAGGCTCGAACTTCAGGAGGTAAGCCGGAATCCCTCCCACCACACCCCAGACCTTCACGAGGTCTTCGATCGAATAGCCAGGAAGGAACTCACCGATGTAGAAGAAGGGAATCTCCGTTAAGCGCCACTGCCCGGTCCGTCTTCCGTAGAGCGGGCTTTTGTAACCCAAAACCTCCGTTTCCATGGCTGAAACACTCGAACCGCAGAGAATCAACATTATTCTGCCCTTCGAGAGCTTCAAGTCCCATGCTCTCTGAAGGAGCGAGAGAACCGGCCGATAGCGTTCTATAAGCAGGGGAAACTCGTCAATCACTAGGACAACGCGTTCATCACGTACTCTCTCAGCAAAGGCCATCAGAAGCTCATCAATATCGTGGAAAGAGATTCTGCTGAATAATTCATCGCCGAGGAATTCTGCGAGGAGCTTTTGAAGCTCGCGGAGATTATCATGGTACGGTTTTTCCGTTGCGAGGAAATAAACATGGGGTTTGTCCCGAGCGAACTGGAGGAGCAGCTCGGTCTTCCCAATCCTCCTGCGACCGTATATAATGAGCAGTTCGGCTTTGTCACTGCGGTATCTCTTCTCCAGAAACTCAAGCTCCCTCTCCCTGTCCACGAAAGTTTGTCTACTCATGAGTATAATACTCGTGCTTCAACTATTTAAGAGTTTCGCGAAAGACGCTGAAAGTGATGTGCATCATGTTGGAAAAGACCAATCAGCCTTCCAAAATCCAAGACAAGAGAAGAGAAAAGTTCAGAGGGCGGAAAGCCCTCACTGCTGCGGGCAGACGTCCTGCTCCCTCGGCGGGTTCGGGTCGAGACCCTTCCTCTGCCTGATCTGCCTGATGATGTTGGTGGCCAGCTCTCCCGGAACCCTCTTGAAGCCGGCGTGCTCGGTGCTCCAGAGGGCCCTTCCGCTGGTGGCACCACGGATGGCTCCGGCGAATCCGAACATCTCGGCGACCGGGGCCTCCGAGATGATGATCATGACCTCGCCCTCCTGCCTCATGTCGATGAGCTGGCCGCGCCTCTGGTTGATCTCCCTGCTGACGGCACCCATGTACTCGTAGGGCACGTTGATGATGACCTTCTGGTACGGCTCGTAGAGGATCGGCTGGGCCTTCATCATGGCGCACTGGATGGCACTCCTGATGGCTGGGTAGATCTGGGCCGGACCGCGGTGGACGTTGTCCTCGTGGATCTTGGCGTCGTGCAGGCGAACCATGACCTTCATGACCGGCTCCTTGGCGAGCGGACCCTCGTCCATGGCCTGGTGGAATCCGTCGACGAGGAGGTCCATGACCTCGTTGAGGTACTGGATACCCTTGGTGTTGTCGAGGAATATGTTGCCGTGGTATATGTCAACTATGCCCTTGGCTACCTCGTAGTCCATACCGAGCTCGGCGAGCTTCTTGGCGACGGCCTTCGGGTCCTTCGGCCTGCCCTCGGGGATGAGTCCCTCGTGGATGGCCTGGTAGATCTCGTCCGGAAGCGGCTCCACGGTGATGTAGAACCTGTTGTGCTTGTTCGGGGACTTTCCTTCGACTATCGGGCTGATCTTGCTGACGCTCTCGCGGTAGACGACGATCGGCGGGCTGACATCGACGTCGAGCTTCCAGTCCTCCTTGAGCTTGACGAGCTTGACCTCGAGGTGGAGCTCACCCATACCGCTGAGGAGGTGCTGGCCGGTCTCCTCGTCGATCTTGACGTGGAGGGTCGGGTCCTCCTTGGCGAGCTGGCGGAGGGCCTCGATGAGCTTCGGAAGGTCCTTAACGTTCTTAGCCTCGATGGCGACGGTAACGACCGGCTCGCTGGCGTAGTGGAGGGCCTCAAACGGCTCGATCTGCTCCTGGGAGACGGTCTCACCGGCCATGGCGTCGCGCAGTCCGGTGACGGCGACGATGTTACCGGCCGGAACGGCCTCCATGTTCACCCTCTCGGGACCCATGTAGATACCGACCTGCTGGATCCTGGCCTTCCTCTTGGCGTTGATGAGGTAAACCTCCTGGCCGGTCTTCACGGTACCGCTCCAGACACGGCCGGTTGAAACCTCACCGGCGTGCTTGTCAAGGATTATCTTGGTGACGACCATGACCATCTTGCCCTTCGGGTCGCAGTTCATCATGGCCTGGCCGACCTCGCTCTCGACGTCACCCCTCCAGAGGTGCGGTATCCTGTACTTCTGGGCCTCGAGCGGGTTCGGCAGGTGCTTAACGACCATATCGAGAACCACAACGTGGAGCGGGGCCTTCTGCCTGAGGGTCTTGAGGTCGCCGCTGTTGGTGAGCTCGACGATGTCCTTGAAGGAAACGCCGGTCTTCTTCATGTAGGGAACGCTGAGGGCCCAGTTGTAGTAGGCTGAACCGAAGGCAACGCTACCGTCCTCGACCTTCACGAACCACTGGTTCTTGAACTCATCCGGGGCGTACTTCTTGATGAGCCTGTTGACGTCGGTGATGATCTTGGCGAACCTCTGGAGGATGTCGTTCGGACCGAGCTTGAGCTCCTTGATAAGCCTGTCGACCTTGTTGATGAAGAGAACCGGCTTGACGTACTCCCTGAGGGCCTGCCTGAGAACGGTCTCGGTCTGGGGCATGACACCCTCGACGGCGTCGACAACTATGATCGCACCGTCTATGGCTCTCATTGCCCTGGTAACGTCACCACCGAAGTCAACGTGACCCGGGGTGTCGATGAGGTTGATGAGGTAGTCGTTGCCCTCGTAGGTGTGAACCATCGAAACGTTGGCCGCGTTGATGGTGATTCCTCTCGCCTGCTCCTGCTCGTCGAAATCGAGGACGAGCTGCTTTCCGGCAAGCTCCTCGCTGATCATTCCGGCACCGGCGAGCAGGTTGTCGCTCAGCGTCGTCTTACCGTGGTCAATGTGAGCGGCAATACCCATGTTCCTGATCCTCTCGGGCTGGGTCATGAGCTCTTTAATCTTCGCAACCATCTCTTCCCTTCTTCCCATTTACACCACCTTCTAACCTGATGAGCTTGTTCACCTCTCACTTAAAAGGTGCGGTTATAAAGCTTTTCCCGGTTGAGAAGCGGCAGCGCGGGAACGCGTTCAAACTACTTAAGGGTTTTGGATGCGGGACGAGATGGCTTTCAACACTTCCTCCAGTGTGATTTCAGAAGATGGGAGCACGTTTTTGTCACTCCCAACGTGCTTGTGATGTGGAAAAGTGGGTAAATCTCGGTGGCGCGGTGCATTGTCCCATCGTATTATCAACTCGCCGTTCCTCTGCCACTGGAAGGAGTAGTTGTACTCCTCATCAGAAACAAACTCCCGGATGTGCAGAACGCTACCATCGATCAACTTGGCACGGATCTTTAGAAAATAAAAGTCCCGGCCTTCTTTGTAGTCGAGTATCTCATAAGACTCGATGATTTCGCTCTTCTCAAGCAACTCTAACTCCCTGAGCATTCTCGATCTCCCTAAGCTTCTCCTGGAGTTCCCTGAGCTTTCTAACGTAAGCTTTCCACTCTATGTAGTCGTCCCACGCTTCAAAGCTTTCTTCTTCCCCCTTCAGCCTTTCCTCGAATTCTTCAAAGCTCATACCATACTTCCTCTCGAACTCGGCTATTCTCTCACGTATCGGTGCCAGCTCCGAGATCAGCTTGAGCTTCTCGTACATGATTATCTCGTCCTTGGTAACCACGACCTCACTCACGCTTCTCGCCCCAATAGTTGGTATGGGAAAGGTCTAAAAAAGCTTTTTCAGGAGAATCTCAACCTCCCCCACCACATCTTCCCTCGCGTAGGCACCCCAGCGCCAGTGAGTGTCCTTCAGCTCAACCAGCGCCCGGACGAGAGGCGAGACTTCACTCAACCGCTTAAGCTCCCCTCCAACCTCAACGAAGGCGTTCTTCTCCTCAAACTTCGGCTTCGGTGGATAATCCACTATCGCCAAGTGGCCGAACTCCGCTTCAAGCTCCTTCTTCAGTTCTCTAACGACCTCCTCTCCAGGGTCTTCACTGGTATAGATGACACGCTTGTAGAGCCTCCTGTCGTCTATGGCCCCAATAAGCTCCCGGACTTCAGGCTTCTCATCCCCTCTAAGTCTGGAGACTAGATCGATTTCGTCCATCGTCCGGATTTCTTCGTATGAAATCCCCTCAAGCTCCACAGCCTTCACGAGCATCGCACTCGCTATTTTGGATGTGTGGTGCTGGTAGACCGTCGGGTACATCATGCTTCTCGCCAAGAGAAGGTTCTGGGCCGCTATGATTCCTTTCTCGCCCACTACGAGCATTTCACCGTCCCAGTTGAGGTTTCTGATGAGTCTGTCCATGTCGACCAGTCCGAAGGCAACTCCCGTGTAGTATGCGTCCCTCACCAGATAGTCCATCCTGTCTGCATCGATGTCGCCGCTCACGAGCGGGTGCTTTAGGAGTCTGAAAAACTCCCCGAGGGAATAGCGTTCGCGGATGACGTCCCCAATCTCCCCATGTTTCAGTATCCACCGTGTGTTCTCCTCGTGCCTTGGATAAAGCGCTTCAAGGGTGTGGGAGAAGGGATAATGGCCGAGGTCGTGGAGCAGTGCGGCGTAGAGGGCCCCCTCCTCTATCTCGGGGTTATAGCCCCTCACCCTCCTCGCAAGATGAAATGTTCCCAAAGAATGCTCAAAGCGGGTGTGCCGGGCTGAAGGGTAGGCAAGATATGCCAGTCCTAGTTGAGTTATCCTCCGCAGGCGCTGGAACTCCGGCGTATCGACGAGCCTGACCGCGAAGTCATCCAGCTCTATGCCGCCGTGTATGGGGTCGTGGACGAGCTTCACCTTCATCACGCCAAAGTGGGAGGAAAAATTAATAAATGTAGTCCTTGAAAACTCAGTCGTTGGCAGGGGTCTGCCGACCCTCCTGCCCACGGGAGGGATCCTCCGGGGTCCCTCCCCCTTTTGAGCGCCTTATGCGCGGTTTGAATAGCCTCTCGACTTCTTCCTGGACCTCTTCAGCCTTTCCGCTCAGGACGAGCTTCCCGTTTCCTATGACCACCACCCAGTCCACCACTGGTATGAGCGGCTCCCAGATGTGGCTGATTATCACAAAGTTCGTCTTTTCTTTCATCTCCTCGATTATCTCGATGACCCTCTCCATGCTGTCGAAGTCTATGTTCGCCAGAGGTTCGTCCAGGAATATCAGCTCGGGCTTCCCGACGAAGGCCTGGGCGAGTGAAAGCCTCTTGAGCATTCCTGAGGAGTAACCGGTTATCCTCTTGTCCAGGAAAGATTTCGCGTCGAAGAGCTCCGCGGCCCTTTCGGCATCCTCCTCGCTAAAGCCCTTGCTCTCCGCGAACAGTGTGAGCCACTCCCTTCCCGTCACGAACTGGGGAAACGCTGGAGGGTCGTAGGCAACACCAAAGCGGGCCTTCAGCTTTCCGTTGTTCCAGGGTCTCTCCCCGAACACCCGTATCTCTCCGCTCGTGGGCCTGTAAACCCCGGTTGCCAGCTTGAGGAACGTGCTCTTCCCGCCGCCGTTGGGACCGAGGATGAGGGTTATTCCCTCTGGAATCTCAACGGTCACCCCGTCGAGCGCCCTTATGCTGCCGAAGATCTTCCTGAGTTCTTTAGCCTCTATCAGCGTCATTTGACCCACCTCCACACCACAAAAGCGAGCAGGAGTGCAAAAACGGAGCCGCTAATATAGAGAGCGTTCTGAACCTCCTCAGTCGGGTAGTTCTTGATGAAGCGGAAGGAGCAGGTTACCTTGTCCGTGCCATTGTTGATTATCAGGTAGTCTCCTTCCCTCGGGAGAACGAGCTGGTACTTCGCGTGGCTGTAGACGGCGTGCCTGTCCACCAGTTTTCCCGTGATGACGTCGTAGACCTCAACGATTCCGTTGCCGTTGCAGGAGGTCTCAACAAGTGAGCTGGTGGGTGTATGTGCCGTCACTGTGCTGAGGCTGGTTACGTTTCCCTGCTGCTCTACTGGCGAGAGGAAAACCGGCCCTATCGAACCAACCCTGTCCTCATAGCTGTGGTAGACCCAGAGTGAGCCGACGGTGAGCATCAGCATCGCCGCGAGCAGAGCCGCCCAGAACCTCACACCACATCCCTCCTCCTGATGAGAACCCACGAGAGTGCGAAGAGTGCCAGCGGAACCAGCAGGCCCCAGCCGAGGTACTGCGCTGTAAAGGGTGTGAAGTTGGTGCTGCCGCTCCGTGAGATGGCATCTATGAAGAGCTGTGGGGGCATGCTGGAGTTTCCCAGGATTCTGGGTGCGTATATCACCGCGAAGCCCACCATGAAGGCGAGGAAGGCATTGGGAGAGGCGAGAGAAACCAGTGTGGCGACCGATATCATGTAGAGCACTAAGAAGGCGAGGAGGAGCAGTGCATCTCCAAGGAAGTTCGAGGTTATCTCCGGGAGGTAGCCCGCTATGCTGGCGTAGGTCGTCAGGGCTATGTACGCGAAGGGCAGAAGAACCATCAGGAACCCGTAGACGAGGAAAGAAAGGAGCTTGACGCCGAAGATTTCGTCGTTCGAGTAGGGCAGAGAGTATACCGAACGCGCCACGCCGCTGTCCCTGTCGTAGCGGAAGGTCAGGGCACCCAGGAGCAGGACAAGGAAGCTCAGCAGCGTCCAGACGTCGTCGAGTGAAAGGAGTCCCTGGATGGCGGTTGACACCCCGGTGGAACGCGAGGCTCCAAAGAGCTGTATATCCGTTCCCGAGGCGAAACCCATGGAATTGTTAACCCCCATGAGGGACTGCTTCATTGACATTCCAGCCAGCAGTATCCCAAAAAACAGCAGGATTGCCTTTATCAGGTCGTTCATCTCCCAGCGGAAGAGGGTGTACAGCCTTCCCATTTCATCACCTCCTTCTTCTGGCAACGGCGATGACGGACACCAGGACGAGGAGCCCAATGGAGGTTTAGTAGGCGTATTCGGACGGGACCTCCGGGCGGGGAAACGGAACCTCTTCGACAGCCTCAAAGTCGGCGTTTGTGTCGTAAAGGACAAGGCCGTAGCCCCAGGAGTCATCCTTCTCGGCCATCATTTGGTAAGCGGCCTTTTCGTCCACGAACTGGGCCCACAGAATACCCAGGGCCATGAAGTCCGCGTATGGGGCCATGCCGAAGGTGTCCGGATAAACGGCAATCCCCGTTGAGGGGTCGTATATAAGCGGGGGGCCTGACCCATAGAGCGAAATGTCCAACAGCGTGTACTTTCTCCTGCCGTCTATACGCTGGGCAAAGGATACGTCGCCCTTGGTGAAGTTGGTGGAAAGGGAAGCAAGTGGAGGCCCAAACTGCCCATAGTAGGTCGTCATGGACTTGTTGATGGATCTTAGCGCGGAGAACGTAATCTCAAAGTCCCCGGTCTTTGAAAAAACCGTCCCAGTTTTTGGCGGGTTCGAGGTGTCCACCCACAGGAAAGTGTGGCCGTAGTGTATCCCGTCCGTACCAATCACGGCGCTGTCGTTCACCCTTATCCTGTACTTCCCGGTCAGAACCAGTTTCTTCAGTTTCACTTTGAGCCACACGCAGTCGAGGAACCAACATCGTGGCTCTTTTCGAGCTTCTCTGAGATTACGTCCCCGTCGTCCCAGAATTTTGGGAACTTGGTGGAGTTTAAGCCTATTGACGTGACCGTGACGTTCTCCATCTCTATCGTCCCACGAACTAAGAGGAAACCGTCCTCCATTCCAAGGAACTCAAAGCGAACCCTGGTGTCGTTGTGGGCTTCTATTCTGAACAGAGTGCCGTTTACGCTGTAGATGAGCATTGCCGTGCGAACCATCTCCGGCCGGGCGCCGGTGACGAGGGGAAAGTAGGGGTCGTATCGGTGGGCTGCGTACTCGATGTAGACTCCAGGCTTGACCCAGTATGGGGTTGCGATGGTCAATGGAGGCTCCAGGAGCATCAATAGGGTCAGGACTGCAGCTTTTAACGCCCGCCTCATTGCCTGCCCACCCTCAACAGCTTCAGGTTCCATACTAAAACCCCAACTAGTGTTACAATGCTTGCATAGAACATCCACTTAAGCTCCGTTTTGGTGCGTGGGTAGTGGATATCTTCTTCCGAACTCTCAACTTTTGTTGTGAAGTTCTCTAATACGAGTCCCGTGAGGTAGAAGTTATCACCTTTAACTTCAACATGGTACAGAGAGTACTCATCGACGAAACTTGCGCTCAGAACGCCTAGTGCCCAGAAATCGGGCGCCTCCTGAAACGTTGAAAGAAGGATTCCTCTGGAGGCATCGAACCTGAAAATCATCGCTGAGTATGGGTTATTCTCAATCAGAAAGTCCTTCCTCAGGTGTTGGGTTAGGTTGTAGGAGTAGGGTGTCGTGACCACGAGCTTGGTGGGGGGTTCAATTGTTATGTTCCGGGTCTTGAAAACATTATCATTGTCAATTTGAACGCTCTTTACTTTTGTGCTGAGGGGGTGGATTGAAAAGGGGAGCCGTTGATAAGGGGGCTCATGGGGTCGTCCCAGAGCATCGTATGGCCGTAAACGGTGCCGTCTTTTATCACAATGCTGTCATTAACCCGTATCCTGTACTTCCCGGCTATTGTGAGCTCCCTGAGATGGAAAATATACCACTTCCAGTCTTCGAATCCAGGGTAATGACTATTCACGGTCTTCATGGATATGACCTTTGATTCGTCCCAGAATGAAGGAGGAGAAATGCCCGGGGGTAGAAAGGCGCTCACGTTAACATTCTTGAGGATTATCTCAGCTGTAACGTCCACAAACCGGCCATCTCCTTTCAGATGGAACTTCAGTATTGTTGATCCGTAGGTTTTAATTATGTAAAGCACATCCGAGTAGTTGTAGACCAGGATGGATGTTGTTATCCACTCCGGCCTGTCTCCCTGTGAAAGGCGATAATCAACATACGGGGCATAGTATGTTGCTTCGTAGGTGAGGGAAGCGTTACCAGCCCAGTAAGGGATTGCTAGGGCATACTGGCCTACGCTCAAGATTAGCATTATAGACACTAGAATTGAAAGAGTTGCCTTTGCCATCGTGATCACCTGGAGTTGAACATTTAGGGACAAAATAAGAAAAAAGGAATTAAATATAAGGCCATCCAGCAGACGATGTAACCGTGTGTGGACCATCGATGTACACTATAGTCTCAGCACCATTTGGCTCGGCTATGACTCTAATCTTTGTCAATATGTGTCCGGGGTACGCTCCTCCTCCCCCGCGTCTGTATGTGATGTCGTAGTTGGTGTAAGGATGCTGGACATCATACTTAACCCCGATCTCTGTCCAAGAGTATCCATACGAGTCGCTGTTGTATCCTCTGACCGAAGTAACAGCCCACTGAGTCGCTGCCGCGAACCCTGCCGTCACTACTAAAAGGCCGAACAGCACTGCAACCAGCTTCTTCATGGTGCCGACCCTCCTGCCCGAGGGGCTGTTGATACGTCCATTCGGGCGATTATTTGTACTATTACTTCTGTATTTAAATTTTACTTCTAAGTTGAATGCCAAATTCCAAAAAAATCGGGAAGATTGGGGAAATGGTGGCATAACCTCACACATTTGGTCGATGTTTGCCAAATCAATAACTCAGTTATAAACACTTGCTGGATTAACTTGACAAATAGTGCTGTATCGGTGAAAAATCACGGGGAACAAAGATGCCAGAAAAATATCGAATCTCGAACCCAACCTCCCCACCAAGATTGCCGTGGGACAATGTCTCAGTACACGTTCTCCCTTTTGCCAACCTTCAGAACCTTTACAAGGCGCTCCTTTTTGTCGTACTCAAAGATTACCCTGTATTCTCCAACCCGGAGGCGGTAGACGTTGGTATAACCTTTAAGCTTCTGAACGTCCAGACGAGCGAGAGGGAAGAAGGCGAGCTTTGATATTCGATCCTTGAGAAGCTCCCTTTCAGCTTCGAGCACCAGGGAAAGTTCTTTCAGTGCTTTTCTGCTTATCAGAACCTTGTTCTCAAAGCTCATGCTTTACCACGTCCCACTCAACGAAGTCGTCCTCTCTGCGCTCTTTTATCGCTTCCTCCTCCCACTCCTCAGGCTCAACTTCCTCAATGAGCTGGAGGTTGACCTCTATGAGCTCCCGCAGGAACCGTTCTATCTCGTCTATCCGATGAAGGACTTCGTTGATGGAGACGCCCATACTCCCACCGTTTGGAGTTATGGAAAAATTGTAAAAAGCTTTTCCCTCAGCTCCATGTTTCCGCGATAACGTCGTGCTTGTGGATGCTCTCGTTGCTGATGACCCTCACGTGAATCTTTCCGTTGAACCTCTCTTTCGCCTTGGCGAATATCTCCCTGGCAACGTCCTCGACGAACTTGGGGTTGGCGTGCATCCCCTGAACGACGGCGTTCTCATCGATGGTCTTGAGGAGCGTGTACGTCGGGTGGCTGAAGGAACTCTCAACGACGTCTATCATGTCCTCAAGGGGTATCTCCTCGTCGAAATTCGCTCTGACCTCAAGCTCCCCAACAGCGCGCTGTATGTGCGTCTTCCCGTTGTTGTTGGCCATGGCGTGGGGACAGGCGGTGTTTCCGATGACCTTAACGCGGAGAACCTTCTCGAAGGAGCCGTCGTAGTTTTTAATTACGCCGACCTCGACGTCGTAGGGCTCGTAGGAGAGCCTTTTGCTCGCGGGGGTCTCCCTGGGGATTATGAGGTGCGTCCTGATCCAGACCTCCGCGCGCTTGTGCGGGTGTTTACCCTCCAGGCGCTTGATGATGCACTTTCCAAGCTCCTCCAGGGAGGTGTGGGTCTTGAGGACCTCCTCCTCAACCGCCTCGCTCATGGCCTCGGTTATGCTCTCGACCAGCCTGCTCATGTGGATTCCCTTCTTCTCCTCGGGGACGTCGATGGTTATCTCGAAGAGCGGGAGGAACGTGTAAACCTTCCCCTTCCAGTTTATCTTCGCAACGCTCCGCAGGTTGGTGATTCCTACACGGTGAAGGCGCTCCTTTATTTTCGGGGTCTCCTCCTGGGTCTCAAATATCGGCATTAGCATCACCCTCACTTTTTAGTTAGGTGGTTCTAACCGCGGCCCCTTTTAAAGCTACCCGCTACCTGAGGAACTCCATGAGTCTGTCGTAGCTCTCGCGGGCGGCAGCGACGTCCCCATCACTCAATCTCTCGGCGTACCTGGCTTTCTCGAAGAGCCGGGTAAGAACGTCCAGGTCCTTGAGGTCGGGGAATATCTCCTTCAGCCTCTCCTCGTGCTCCCAGTGGGTCCAGCTACTCTGGTACGGGTAGCCCTTCTCCACGAGGCCCGCGACCACGTTCTTGTACATTCGGATAACCTTTTCCGCGGGGATTCCCTCTATGGCGTCGTAGGTAAGTTCAGGTTCAAACTTGACCTCCGGAACGGGCAGGCCCTTTTTCGCCCTCCTGGCGGTGAGCACGATGACGATGAAGAGACTGAACGGGATCAGGTAGGCCCAGCCCGGGAACTGCCTCCACACCACCACGAAATCGCCCGAGGTGACGTTGTACCAGACTCCCTCGAGGGTCCTGCCTACCTCCCCGCCCTCCACCAGCTTCTCCGGCCTTCTGTTGAAGAAGAGCAGATAAACCGCGACCATCATAGCAATGAGCGTTATTATCCCTGCCAGAGGGTTGCTCTTCCTGTTCCTCACACCGTGTGCGCCGAGACGGCCCTCGATGGCCAGCTTGACGACGTAGCCCGCGGCACCGAAAAGGAAGAGTGCGGAGAGGAAGAAGTACCACTCGAAGTTAAAGGCCGTCGTGCCGCCGTGGACGGTTGAGGACTGGATGAGGGCGAAAGTAACCGCGAGGGCAAACATGGGGAGCGCCGCAGTTTTCCGCTGATCATGCCCATCGGTGGAAGTAATGGGCACCCGCTTTAAACCTTTTCTCCATTCATCACGCACACAGACTCGAGAAGCCTCCTGACGTTTCCCGCGATTTTTCCGTCGAGGAC
This sequence comes from Thermococcus celericrescens, assembly GCF_001484195.1. Taxonomy (NCBI): domain Archaea; kingdom Methanobacteriati; phylum Methanobacteriota; class Thermococci; order Thermococcales; family Thermococcaceae; genus Thermococcus; species Thermococcus celericrescens. The sequence goes on along the minus strand of NZ_LLYW01000010.1, from coordinate 10,442 downwards.
CACCCCCCTGCGCGCTATGAGCACGTCCCTGCCAATGTGCGACAGTTCGTACCCGACGATTCCAAGGGGCGTGCCGTCGAAGAAGCTGAAGGTCTCGACTCTCTCATCGAACATGTCGGGAAGCCACTCGTTGTACTGCCCCCTCAGCTTCGGGTAGACGATGAGTGCCCCGCCGCCGGAGATGCGGGAGTAGGAGTACACCTGGTAGAGCTCCCCGCTGCTCCTGACGAGCTTGCGCCACCAAGTGTCGCCCATCTTCACGCTCAGGTTCCTGTACTTCACCTCCAGAATGCACCTGCCATCGGGCATCTGGACGAAGATGTCGGGCCTCGGGGGGCCGAAGGTGAACACCGCGTCCATTTTGGCCTCTATCTCCGCGGCACCCCTGACGATCGGCGGCAGGGGCTGCTGCCTGTGGACCCGTCCCTTCCCTGAGAGGGCCGTCAGGACCGTGTGGTAAACGAGGTCCTCGAACAGGCGGTCCATCTCTATGAATATCCCCGGAGCCGTGAAGCCCCCACGGGAAAGCTTCCCAAATCCCGTGAGTATCATGGTCGCCAGGTGGAAGGTCGGCCGGAACCTCTCATTCAGCGGGTTGAAGGTGGCCCTCTCTATGTCCTCAGGCCTGAGCGGACCAACGTCGGCAAAGTATCGAATCAGAGCCTCCGCGGCCCTGGCTATGCCCTCCCACGCTGAAACCTCCACGACCACCTCCAGGGCCGCCTTCAGGACCCTGTTAAGGGCGGTGTCCACGTCGAGAACCGCGTGCCTCACCGGAACGTCCCTGCCGAGGGGAGGCCTTCTGGCAAGGCGCGAGAGGAGAATCCTTCCCCGTATCGTCTGGAGTTCCTCCTCGACCTCGGAGTACTCCCGGTAGAGACCGTGGAAGAGCTCCCTGCCCAGAAGGTACACGTAGAGATACAGGAAGAGCTCGTGAACGCCTCCTTCACCGCGGGCGTATGTCGATACCGCCTCCTCTATCTCCCGCCTTCCCAGCCCCAGTCCGCCGCTGAGATTCATCAGGCTGAGAAAAAAGCGCAGGGAGCGCGCCTCGTCGGGGTCGCGTTTGTAGGGCCTCGGGAGAACCTGGATCATGAAGCCCGGCTTCCCCAGGTGGTAGGCGAAGCCCACGCTGCCGTGGGCCTTGATGTAGTACTCCCTCCTCCGGGTGTCGTACCTGAGGCTCAAAACCTCGTGCCCCCTGCCGTAAAGCCCGTTTATAGCCTCGAAGAACCTCTGAAGGCTCTCCGGAGTTACGTCCACTCCCTCGGTATGGACCGTGCTGAGGTACTTCCTCTGAAACTCGTAGAGGGTTATCCTCTTCATTCCGCCCTCACCAGCCGGCGAAGGGCCTCCATGAAGGACTCCCTGTCCATCATCACTATCCTGCCCCTGTCGTCTATGAACTCGAATCCGGGATAGAACGACCCCAGCTGCTCCCAGCTCCCGTAGAAGTACTCCTGGAAGAAGGGCAGTATCTTGTGGTAGAACACCAGGTAGAGGTCCTCCTCGGGGTTCTCAGATGAGACTATATCCAGGAAGTAGCCGTGGCCGATGGTGTAGTCCTTGCCCTTCTCCCTCTCGATTATGGCGTTCAGCCGCGATAGGAGGTGCTCGAGGTTCACCCCGCCGACCTCCATTCCAGCCAGCAGCTCCGGCCTCGGAAGAACCTCGTAGAACGCGAACCTGCGCCTTAGGGCTATGTCGAGGAGGGCTATGCTCCTATCGGCCGAGTTCATCGTGCCGATGATGTAAAGGTTGGGCGGAACGGCGAAAAGTTCGCCTGAGTACGGAAGCCTGACTATCGTCTCGTTCGGGCCGCCAAGTCTCTTGTCGGGGTCGAGAAGGGTTATCAGCTCTCCGAAGATCCTGCTGATGTTTCCACGGTTTATCTCGTCTATGACTAGGTAGAACTCTCTCCTCGGTGTGAGCTTTAGGTTTTCTCCGGCCTTTCTCTGTTCAAGGAACCCGAGAACCGCTTTTTTCATCTCCCCATACGTGGCGTTCTTTTTCCTGAACTTTCCAGGGAGGGAGTCGTAGATCGCCTCTATCGCGATCCTCTTAAAGATGCCATCGACGACGTCGTAAACCACCCCGTCGCTTCCCTTCGTCGGTCGGAAGCCCTCAACGAAGTCCTCGTAGCTGAAGGACTGATGGAATGAGACGAACTCCGGCTTAAGAGCCACCTTCCTGGCCAGGTACGTCTTTCCGGTGCCGGGGGGACCGTAGAGTATAACCTGCCTGAACTTCCTCAACAGGGCCCTTATGGACTCCACTTCGGCTCCGATTTCTTCTGATTCCGGGGAAGCCATCTCCTCCCACTGAATCCCGCCGCCGGTATCCCAGTGTATCCCGTAGAGGTAGTCCACGTCCCTGCGGAGGTAGTAGTAGAACCTCTGCCCCATCGCCCGGTATGCAGTTCTTCCGAAGTAGAGAACCCTGCAGTCGTCGGAGATCCCGGCGTACTTGGGATCCACGACGCCCGGGACGTATCTTCCAAGCGAGAAAAATCCCTCAAAATCGTCCCTGCTTAGCTCCCTCACCTCAAGGAGACGTTCCAGAGGAACCACTCCAGCGTTTATGCCTCCTCTGTATCCCCCGAATATAAAAAACAGCCCCCTGGAGGTAAACCTCAGGTAGATCAGCTCGCCGGGTAGAAGAATACTCCCCCTTTTCTGCGGGGAGAGAAAGATCAGCTCCCGACTCCCCTTGGCTCCAAGAACCGAAACAAAGGACCCGTTTTCCATAATGTACAGGTCCCCAACGGTCTTCCTACCGCTTGGGGATACCCTGGTGCTTGCAAGAAGTTCCATCCCCTCCCAGAACTGACGGGGTGTGTAGTACGGGAACAGGGGCAGGGTTATTCTACCCACCCTGAGCTCGTGTCCACCTTCGGCTTTCCACGTGTGAAGGACATAGACCGAATCGTTATCATCGGTGATTGAGTGAAGGTAGGCATACCCATCGGCAGGAGTGGGAAGTCTTACAACTTCAACCCCCTCCGGTGAGAGGTAATCCAGGTGCGGGTCTCCAAAAACTATGACCCGCCCGTTGGGGGTAAAGCTTACGTATAGGGGTAGCTTTGAAAATTCTATCACACTGGACTCCTTTTCAGACCCCTGTAAAGTGACTGGATAGATAACCACCCTTCCAGGGATGCATTTCGTGAAAACGACGAACTCGTTTTTTCCGGGAAGGAGAACAACCTCATCGGCGCAGGGAATGGGCATCCCTCTTTCCCACCCGGGAACGATGGCCCCTTCTATGTCAAAAACATGGAGGAACCTAGAGTCATCTTCAAGCCTCACCACGATCGCTATGTGGCTTCCAATCGAGGTTATGGCCGCTTCTTCGATAACGAAGCCGAATTCATTGTACTCGGCTTTCAGGAATGAGTTTATGGAGTAAACGGAGTTTCTCAGAGGTTCTATATCCGCCATTACGACCACCAAAAGGAACTAGGAATCCCGGTATATAAACCTTTGGCAGAAAAACGGCAGGGTGGAGAGGTTTAGGTACCCTTAAGATTAGATTTCCTCTCGGTTTGCTCAACGAGGTAGTAAACTGTCCTCAGGGGGATGCCCATGCGGGTGCTTATCTCCTTGGCGGGCACCCCCTTCATCAGGAGGTTCTGGACCTCCCGGATGGTGCGTTCGTTGTACTTCCGCGGCCTTCCGCGGGGGTAGCCCTCGGGGACGAGTTCTATGCCCATCTGGGCGAGTGCGGCGATGACCCTCTTGGAGACCTTGGGGTAGAGGCTGGGTGGGCAGGAGATTTTGCGCACGTTGGGCGCCCGCTCGAGTATCCTGACGAGTATCTCCTTCGTTGGGCGGAGGTTGATGTAGACCTCAGTAACCTCCTCGTTCAGGGACTCCCTGAGCTTTGTTATCAGCTCGGCGTTGTTGCGCGCTTTTATCTCCACCCTCATACCCTCACCCCTGGAGGAGGGCCAGGAACTGTTTGGCCTTGTCGCTCTTGGGCATGAACTTCTCGAACTTCTTTGTGTCGGCGAAGAGCCTCCTGTGCAGGCCGGAGATGACGAACTTCTTCACGGCCTCAACCAGCTCGTCGGCCTGAATGCCGAGAAGCTCCGCGACTTTGTCCTCGCTGTACTCGCTCATCCCGTAGAGGAGCACCCCCCCAAGGAGGTGGTTGGGAACGTTGGCTATGTCCTTCCTCCTCCCCACGAGGGCCTTTTCCATCTCGCACTTCCTTATGAGGAGCATGCTGCCGTGGCCCGTTCTGAATCCCTTCTCGTCGGCGAAGGGAAGGTCAAATATCGAATAGTGGCAGTCGATGCAGAGCCTTATGTCCGGATAGAGGCCCAGGCCCTCCCTCTCGTTCTCGGAGGTCAGGAAGTAGTAGCGGAAGAGGTCGAGGCCGAGCTTCCTGGCGCCGTTTTCAGGATCGAGGATGGAGTAGGCCAGGGCCAGGTTGTCAACCGTGTAGTGGTTGTTTATGAGCACTCCACGCGTCTTGACGAAGCTCAGCACGCGCCAGCGGAAGCGCCTCCCGTACCTCTGGCGGAGTTCAGCCTCTATGTCCGCATCCGTGGGCAGGTCGAGGCGGGCCTTCTTCAGCCGGTTGTTCTCCCAGTACTCGACCTCTATCCTGATCCCGCGGTTCCTGACGGTTCCTTTCTCGCGGAGCTTGCCCTTTATGAACTTGAACGACTCCCTGACGTCCACGCTCTCCCTGGCGAGCAGACGGAGGACGTCGCCGGAGTAGGCAAGGTGGGGAAGAACCTCAACGCGCCCGAGTTGAATAGGGTTGGGAACGGCCTTGATCCGTTCGACGTTCTCCCTTGTGAGCTCCCTGAGGCTCACGAGTTTCTTCCCCATGAGGAACGTGTAGTTGGCGGATATGAGTGCGAGGGCCATCTTGTGGGCTGTTATGGCCGAGCGGAGCCTCTCAAGGGCAAGGACGCGGTTGCGCTTCTTCTTGTATATCCACTGGATGTGGGGGTCCTTGTTCTTTTTGTCCGAGAATCCGGCCGAGGGTGTGGTCTCACCCACGCGCCTTGAGAGGTCGTCCTCAAGCTCCTGAAGGAGCGAGAGGTTCTCCTTTAAACGGAAGGAGATGGACGGGATGTCGAAGGTCTCGAATAACCCGTCCATGTCTATCCCGATATCGTCCAGTATCTTGTTAACCTGTGCGACGAGCTCTTCAGTCGTCGTCATGGCAGGAGCTCACCGTTGTTTATCTTTTCGGGGAGGTACTTCTTCGCGACGAACTCGAGGCTCTTGTTGGCGAGGGCCTGCTGCTCTATCCTGACCCCCATCTTGATCGCCATCTTGAGCTGCCTCTGCCACTCCCTGTTCTGGAACCACGGGTACTCCATCTCCTCCAGGATTCTCTTGTAATCCGCCGTCGGGCCGCCCTTCTTGTTCGGCGGGATTCCCTTGAGCTTTTCGGTGACGTTCTTGAGGCCGTAGCGCTCTATGTCATCCATGGTCATTCCAACGAACTTCGCCTCCGGTGTTGCGAGCTTGTCGCTGAGGTAGGCGAGGTTGATGGAGCCCTGCTTTATGGTGGAGTAGATGTACCAACCGTAGGGGTCGCCATCGGTGAAGACGATAATCGGCAGGCCCTCCTCGTAGTGGAGCCTGTGGATGAGCCTCCTGACACCGCGCGAGGCCTGTCCCTGGGTGGCTATGATGAGGGCCTTCTCCTTCTTCGGGAACTTTTCCTCGATGAGACGGTCGGCCATAGCGGCGGTCTCGACGACCAGGGCGTAGTCGACGTTGACCTCAACGAACTGGAGGTGCTCGACGGTTCCCGGGACGGCCCAGCCGCCCATACCGAGCTTGCTGGTGTTGAACTCATCCTCGCCATCGCGTATGACTATGTCACCGTAGATGTAGCCGCGCCTGTCCGCCGTGAGGTGCATCTCCTCACGCAGGACGCCCATCATCCTCTCGAGGTCCTCTATGATGGGGTCGCTCTCGCGCTGGTCCTCGAAGGTGTTCTCCTTCGTTCCGGGGATGGTGTGCTTGTTGGCGTAGTAGGCTTCACGAAGGCTCGCGTGCTTGTTCTCGCTCACGAGGCGCTTGACGTAGGCCATTATGAGGAGCGTCTGCATGAACTTCCTCGCGTGGGCAACGTTGAGGAAGTAGCGCCTTGAGAGCTTGTCGCCCATCCTGATGACGCGCCTCTTCTCGTCGAAGTAAACGTTGCCGATGCCGCGCATGGGGATGTCAAAGTAGGGGTTCTTTCCGATCTTTATGTCCTCAAGGATTCTCTTTCCGTACTCCTCGAGCCTGGTGAGCACTTTGGCCGGGTCGTAGCTGAAGCGCTCCCTCGGCTTCTCACGCCGGACTGCTTTGGGTTTAGGCATTCTCGCTCACCTCCTCCGCCCCACCTGCCTCCTTGGCCGCGAAGTGGCCCTCTATGTAGGACAGGAAGTAGTTCTTAACCTCCTCCTCGGGCTCCCCGGTGAGTACGCTCAGGGCCCTCGCTATCTCGGGCACGTACTTTTCGAAGGTCCTCCTCCTCTTGGCCTGGTGGAGCCTGCGGTGCTTTCCGCTGAGGTAGGTCTGAAGTCTCCTGGCCGCGTCCATTATCGCCAGCCTTATCTCGTTCTGAATCTCCTCCACGTTGGCTATGCTCTGCTTTCCTGTGCCGGTATACGGAACGTGAACGCTGATGACGTTTATCATGAGCACGAGGGGGGCGCGGTCAAGGTCATCAACCTTGTAGCGCCTCCAATCAACGGAGCGCGCCGCCAGCGTCGTCACACAGGAACCGGCATCGAAGAGCAGCGGCACGCGGTTGGCGTAGCGGAGGAGCTCGAAACCTCCGGGAATCTCACCGCCGTAAGCGAGGCCGACCTCGACCTGGAACGGGATACCTCCGGAGTAGACTTTTGGCGACCTGGTGACCGCGGTGACGAACTCCGGCTTGAGGATGTTGGTGAGGCCCTTCTCTATGTTCTCCTCGCCTATGGGCCTGAGGCCGTGGGTTGGAGGGGCCAGGAACTTCATGTACCTGAAGGCTTCGACTATCTCTTCCGCCTCGTGCCAGCTCAGCTTCTCGGGGGGCTTGTCCATGAGCTTCGCAACCTGCTTTACGACCTTCATGTAGCCCTTGAACGAGCGCAGGACGGCCTTTACCTCGCCCTTCATGAGCCTCTCGTAGAGCTGTTCCTGGACGTTCTTGTCGTCCTCCGTCTTTATGAGCCTCAGCGCCGCGATGTACTCAACGAGCTCGTCGATTTTCTTGTCGCTTATCCTTGAGAACTCCCCAACGAGGAAGCGCTTGACGGAACTCCTCCTCGTCTTCTTGGCCATCCTGTAAACGTCATCGGTGAGGACGCCGCGCGGATGGGGCTTCATCTCCACCGGGGGCTCGGGAACGTCCTCGCTGGAGCGCGGGAATACTATGAGTTTCCCGTCCGGTTCAATGAGCTCTATGTGGGCGTGCGGGTTGGCTATCGCGGTGAGCTTGAGGTACCAGTAGATGCCCTGCTTTGAGCGCACGTAGCGGACGTTCTTCACCTCCAGCTCTATCCTGGTGCCGCGCCAGCCCTTTGGGTTGGGGTGCTTCTCCTTCTTCACAATCTTGCCCTCGTTCCTGTCAACGTCTATCTTAACCCATGCCTCGATGATACTGTCGTCGCCCGTGGAGGTGATGACGCGCGTTGCCTTTCCGCTCGTTATCTGGGCGAACATAACGGCGCCGCTTATACCAATACCCTGCTGGCCGCGGCTCTGTATGTTCCTGTGAGCCTTCGTACCGGCCAGCATCTTACCAAAGACGTGGGTTATGTACTTCTCGGGGATTCCTGGTCCGTTGTCCTCGATTATGACCTTGTAGTGCTCCCTTCCAAGCTCCTCTATCTCAACACGGACGTAGGGAAGTATACCCGCCTCCTCACAGGCGTCGAGTGAGTTGGTCACTGCCTCATGGATCACCGTGGTGAGGGAGCGTATCTTGCCCGTGTAGCCGAGCATTGCCGCGTTCCGTCTGAAGAACTCGCTGACACTCTGGATTTTGAACTCCTTAAACAGCTGATTCGCCTCGGCCATATTCAGTCCTCCCAAAAGTCTTCGTCATCGTAGTCCTCATCGGGGCCCTCGTAGTTCTCCCCGAAATCGCCCGGCTCCCCTTCAAGGGCCTCGTAGTAGGTCGTGCTCTCGAGTTCAAGGTCCTTCTTTCTGCGCTCGAGGTACTTGTAAACGACGCCGTGCGGGGAGCCCCTGGCGAGCTTCTCTATGGCGGTCTTGGCAACCTCGACCTGGATTGGGTTGCCAATTATCGCGACGGTTTTTCCGTAAACGCTCACATCCGCACCGCTCATCTCCTCGATTATCTCGCGCGTCCTTCCTCTCCTTCCGATTATCCTTCCCCTGATGCGGGGAAGGGCGTTCTTATCGTTGCCGATTATCACGTCCGTCAGGTTAACGACCTCAAGGACCTCCCCCTCGTTGAAGAGCCGGAACGCCCTTTCGGGGGAAAAACCCCTGCCTATGGCCATTATCACGTCACGCGCCTTCCAGACGGCCAAGGGGTCGGCGGTCTCCTCGGTGGAGGTTATGAAGACCTCGCCGGTCTCGCTGTCCACCTCTATCTTGGTCTTGGTCCTCTCCTCTATCTCCCTCTTGGTCTGCCCCTTTCTGCCTATGACGACGGCAACCCTGTCGCGGGGGATTCTTATGAACTCCTCCTGCTCGCCCTCCGCGGCGTAGGTGATCTCCTCATCGCGACCGCCCCGGGTGGGCCGGCCGTCCTTGTCTATCCGCTCATACTTCCTCAGCAGTCTCTCAAACTCGTCCATGCTCTCACCCTCTAAACCCCAACCAGCTCACGGAACTTATCGTCGAAATCATCAACATCAACGCCTTTCCGCCCAAAGTAGTTTATGACGTTCCTCAGATCCCTTCTGAGCAGCTCCACGCTCATCCTGTTCCTCTTCACCGTCGCCTGCGACCAGTCTATCACAACGGGCCTGTCGTGGAGCAGTATGTTGTACTCGCTCAGGTCGCCGTGCACCATGTCCCCGCGCTTCCAGAGCCTCTCGATGACGCCCATCGTGAAGTCATAAAGTTCCTCAAAGTCCGAAGGCTCGAGCGAACGCTCGACGTCTTTGATGCGGGGTGCGGGGAGCTCGTCCCCGATGAACTCCATCACGAGGACGTTGTTGCGGAAGATCACGGGTTCCGGAACGCGAACCGCATATTTTATCGCCCGTTGGAGGTTCTTAAACTCCCTCCGGGTCCACACAAAGACCAGCTTGCGCATATCCTTGGGCAGGTAGCCGACGCGTGGGTCGGCTGCGAGGTACTCCCATATGCGCCGGAACTCGGTCGTGTACGTGCGGTATATCTTGACGGCTATCCTGTTCCCCTCGGCGTCCACGCCGGCAAAGACGTTGGCCTCCTTGCCCGTGCTGATGACGCCGTAGAGGGCTTCGATCTTTCCTCTCCTGTGGAGATAGGCGAGGGTCTCCTTCGTCGTTCTGTCGAATACCTCATTGGCTATCTTGTAGAGGTCGCTGTCCTTCTCCCGCCTCTCCCGGAGGCCCAGCATTCCCTCGATTTCGCGCTCTATTACATCCTCGCGCATTCCCCATCACTCGCTGGCAGCTGGAATTTTAGAAGAAGCGGGCTCAGAACAGGAGCTCGCCACCGCTGAGGAATTCCTGACTTATCTTGCCCCTCCTCAGGAGCCAGTCCACCTGAGTCCTGGTGTAGCGGTAGACTATGTCCCCACGCTCCTCGGTCTGCACGTCCCAGGGCTGGACTATGACGACGTCGCCCACGCGCATCCACATGCGCCTCTTGAGCTTGCCCGGTATCCTGCACCTTCTAATCTTCCCGTCGGAGCACCTCACATCCATCCATCCAGATCCCAGGGCCTGCTCGATTACACCGAACAGCTGTCCTTCCTTCGGGAGGGGAACACGGATGACCTCGTCACCCTGAACCTGTCTGTTCTTTTTCTTCCCCCCACTTCTTCCACCTCTTCCTCTGTGGTACGCCATGATCATCACCTCCAGCGAATAGGCCCGAGCCCTTATAAACCTGAGCCTTGCAAAAATTTTCTAACGAGAGTACAGGCATGTGCTTTTAAAATTTTTGCACAAATCCACGACGGCGCAAAAACCCTGCCCTTCTGTTACTTTTTTCTTCTGAAGGCCTCGTCCTTTAGGGTGGGGATGCAGTAAACCGCCCAACAGCCTTTAAACAGGAAAGCAAAACTATTTTAAAGCCTAAAAAACATTACCATACTTTAGAATGAAGCGGTCAATAACGGTAAAACTACAACCCTCAAAAACCCAAGAGGAACATTCAAATCCGAAATAGGCTCGGCAACAGTTCAACAAATCTGCAGGAAGAACGCCGAAAGCTGGAGAAGCTTCTTCTCACTCTTAAGGAACACGCGGAACGGAGAACCCCCAACTGGCTCAAACCCAAACCACCAAACCTACATCAAAGGGAGAA
>NZ_LLYW01000009.1 GCF_001484195.1 Thermococcus celericrescens | reverse complement strand
AGCCTGGTCAGAGCGCCCGCCTGATAAGCGGGAGGTCCGGGGTTCGAAGCCCCGCGGGCCCACCAGAAAACAAACTTTTGCCGAGCAAAAGTTCCATCAAAGCCGGCATGTCTTTTTCAACATGCTGTTTTAAGTGAGGTTTATGTTCAATTGCTGTTTTGGAAGTGCTTTACTTTTAGTACAACGCTTGGAGGGCGTTAAAGGAGGATAGAACTGTCTAAATTGCATGTTTTTGTATGAAACCCACGTTCAATTTGCAGTTTTGAAGATACATGCAAACTTCCGAGCAGTTTTGAGGCAGACTTCCTCACATCCTGAGAGACAACGGTTCCAACGAACTAACCCCGATTCTCAAAGCAAGAGATCAGAGTCGCGTCAAAAAGCTAAAAATTCAACTCAAACAATGATGGCTTTTTAAACAATTTTATGTCAAAATTTAGCCCCCAATCATCTTACTGAGTAAGGCGATAGGGGGCAACTATTTAATAAATATGTGTGAAAGAATTCGTGGTTTCAACCTGATATTGCCCCCAATGTTTTCTATAATGTCATAGCGAAGTAACTCATAGAACATTACTTTCACATTGTCTTTGTTATACCCTGGTAATCGTTCGTATATCCGTTTGAGTGATGTGTATCCCCCACCAACCGTGTCTATTGCTATTGCTTTTATTATTCTTAAGCCCCATTCACTGTTGGACATTTCAGCGAGTACTTTCTTTTTGACATAATCCTCGAGTTTTGCGAACGCTTTATCCATCGTCATCATCTTCCGGTACTCAACGTATTTCATCACGAGTTGTGCGGCCCCTTCAGTGAGGTCATGAAGGAGAAATATTTCTTCATCAGAAATTTGTGGAATCTCGCTTCTTACATACTCATAAGTGGTGTGTGAATCCCAGTATTGGAAGTCGATGTATCGTTCCCAGCGACCGAAGAGTGGTGCTTTTGGATCATTTACTCCGAGTCTTTCTATGAGCATGGGCGTCGAGCCAGCGACAAAAACCAACCGGATGTTGTGGTAATGGTCGATAACAGCCTTGAAAAGTCTCCTGTAATGATCCCATGGTCTGAGTAGTTCCGCGTGGTCGAGGACTATGTAGATTACTCTCTCTGCATTTTCTAGCTCGTCAAAGAAGCACCTGAAGTATTTACAGTATGGTGATATACTGAGTCCTTCCATGTTTGTTATGGTAAACTTTCTTGAACCAAAAAGATCCTTTTTTATAGCTTGGAATACCTTGAGATTTTTCTTTCTCGCTTTTATCGCGCCTGCCATGTCAATGTATATGTAATAAATGTTTGATTTACCAGGAATGTCCTGAATAAACCAAGTTTTCCCGGAGAAACGTGGTCCACGTACTATGATAAACTTCTCGTCAAAGCGAATGTATTTATTGAACTGATAAGTTGGGTATTCAAACATCCAGCAACGCCCCATAATAATTCTTTATGAATGGGTAAGCTCTCACTTTGTTATGCTTCCTAGTTATGAGATCCATCTGGTCAAGTATGTTGAGTAGTGTCTTCAACGTTTCACCATCGATGTTTCCTTGGAATTTATCGAGTAACTCCTTTCTATTGGGATCATTCTCTGCTATGAACTTGAGAATTTCGAGTGACATTCTGCTCCTTAGATTGAGTGTTTCATCGAGGGCGTTCAATTCATCTTCGATTGACTCAAAAAGGAGAGTTTTTTGTTTTTGAATTACTGTATCAACGATTGAGGGGTGAATAACATTATGCCCGTATGTGGCGAGCATTCTACCAGCGTCAAGAACGTAGCCAACAAAACCACCGATAGACTCATAAACTCTATCCGGAAAATCCTCTGGCATGTTCTTGTGGTTCTGCTCAAACCCAGTACTGAGGAATTCTCCTATGTCCTCAGGAGACATTTGTCCTATGTCTACTATATGGTTGTTACACTTCATTTTTGACACGACTTTTTTGTCGTAGATTTTGAGAAATTTATTGAAAGCCCCTACCTGTGAACCTGTGAAAATTATATATGTATTATCATCGATATGGTTGTTTATAAACTCAACAAAAATATACGCGTCTTCTTTGGAAAAGTAGGATCCCTGACGTATTGCAAATGATTGCACTTCATCAAAGGCATATATTTTGATCTTTTCTTCTTTTTTCTTTTGGTTTATAAAATCATGAATCTTCTCAGCGTTTCTTGCAACCCTCTCATTCTTCAGTGCAATAAGTTCTTTGATGACTTTCCATAATGTTGGTTTGTCATTCAGTTTTTCTTTTATGTTTTTGAGTGTATTTTCGACGCTCGTGTGGTCTTTGACCTTTGAAATATCAACATACCTTACTTCAAAATCTTCAGCTGAAAAGAATGATAAAAAGTACTTTATGAGTGAAGACTTGCCACTTCTTCGAAAGCCCCTTATTCCGATGACGTGATAATCATGGATAAGTAAGTCGAGTAGCTCATTCACAAGTTCATCGCATGGGAAGTATTCTTCAATGTTTTCCTTATCCATTTTGAAATAACCAACGAAAGACATCAACAGGCATTTCTGAAGAAAAAATAAAAACTTTATGCAGATTCAACGGGGAAATAGGATGTCAACGGAGGAAGTTTAGTGTCTTCTCGACAACCTCTTCAACCTTTTCTATTTCACATGGACACGAGTTTTCTGGCTTCCCTTTAACTACAGAAGCCTTCCCGGCTTTGAATTAAATCCTCCTCTGGATAGGAGGTGCTAGCAAAATCAACTGCCTGTGGACGTTCTAATGGCAGCAGAACAGCGCTGAAGCTGGTTCATTGACAGCTAAAGCCCCTCAACTCTATGTATCTCTCTGGACATCCCCCATAATGGGGTGTGTCCAGACATGTTGTTTGATGCCCAGCCAAAGACGTCAATTTCTAAGAGACAACTTCTCTTTATTGTACGTATCCGCGAGAACTCTTGGTCAATCTTTGCTGGAAGTTGGATTCTAGTCTGCTCAAGTCGACTAAAACATGGGGATTTTGTTCTGTCTGGACAGACTAAAAGTTAGAAGCTTGCAGGTACTATGATGCGTTAGGAACTTGGGGGCGTGGGGGCGGAGCCCCCCAGTAATTCAAAATAAATCGGGGTGCGGGGTGGAACCCCGCATTCACCACATCAAGATGAGCGAGTGCGTTATCAAAAGTCCCACCCTATAACCTAGTCCCGAAAATTTTATTGAGAAAGTTACCACATTGGTCACTATATGCAGAAAAATTACTACCTTACAAAAACTGAACAGGGCATAATGGGGGCGATACGAGGAACCGATATAGTGAGTGCTGACGAGATCAGAGAACTCTTCCCACGTCTCAGCAGGGGGATGGTTAAAAAGGTCCTTTGGAGCCTCTCAAAGAAGGGCTACCTCACGAGGCTGAAGAAGGGCCTCTACCTCGTCAATGAACACCCTGGAAACCCCTCGATAAAAAACCCCTACAGGATAGCCCTCGCCCTGTTCCCGGGATACATAGCATTCTCTTCCGCCCTGAGGCTTTATGACCTGCTCGACTACGAGCCGTTCACAATATTCGTGGCCACACCTAGGAAGTCCGGTGAGAGAACCATCGGGGAATACACTATCAGGGCCGTTGCCCTCGGGGAAAAGGCCACTGGAATGACGCTTAAGGATGGAGTCTACACCTCCACCCTCGCGAAGACGTTCTTTGACTGCTTCTACAAGCCGAGATACTGCGGGGGCTACTCCGAGATAACCAAGGCCCTCTACGAGGTCGAAAAACTTGACTGGGACGAATTCTTGGGCTACTTCGAACGCTTTGCCAGTGACTCCCTCTGCCAGAGGACTGGCTATGTTCTGGAGCTCCTCAAAAACGAGTTGGGGGTCGACATCCCAGAGGAGGTTCTTAACCATCTAAGGAGCAGAGTTAAGGGCTGGACGAAGCTCGTTCCAACTCTCCCATCCCACGGGAGGAGCATTGGAGAGTGGAAAGTGATAGACAACCTTGGAAAGGAGAAGATACTGGGGTGGGCGTATGGATGAGATAGAAAGCCTGAAGCTCAGAATTGAAGGACTTGGCCAGGTGATCCCCCTGTAGTTCGCGCCTTTTCCCAGAGAAAGGTTTATAAGCCAACCCCCTCAATGCCCACCAGTGATTAAAACCACCTTTCTCGGAGGTGTTCGCAGTGGAAGCCAAGTTCGAGATACCCGTATGCACATCATGCGGAAAGGAGATAACCCCTAGGGAGCACGCCACTCACTTCGTCTGCCCGAACTGTGGCGAGGAGATCATCTGGCGCTGTGAAAGCTGCAGGGTCCTCTCAGTCCCCTACAAGTGCCCCAAGTGCGGCTGGGAGGGGCCGTGAATTAGTCTGGAGGTGAAAAAGATGAGCGACTTCAACCTCGTTGGTGTTATTAAGGTCATGCCGACCGACCCCGATGTGAACCTCGACGAGCTCGAGGAGAAGCTGAAAGCTGTTATCCCCGAGAAGTTCGGCCTCGCCAAGGTCGAGCGCGAGCCGATTGCCTTCGGCCTCGTTGCCCTCAAGTTCTACGTCCTCGGGAGGGACGAAGAGGGCTACTCCTACGACGCCGTCGCCGATCTCTTCCGCGAGGTCGAGAACGTCGAGAGCGCGGAAGTTGAGACCGTCTCGAGGATCTGAATCCTCGTTCCTTTTCTCTATACTGTTATCCTGATCTTCTTCGCCACTCTGAAGGGCGAGGCTTTCAGGAGAGAAAAAGTAAGAGCCTTGATAAAATCATTGAAATGAGATTATCATCCCGGAGGTGGGTTGAGGTATGAAGGTTAGGTATGACCCAAAGGCTGATATCCTCTATATTCTGATCAGAGAGGGCCCGGTGGCAGACACCGACGAAGTTGACGAAGACGTGTGGTTCGAGTACGATGAGGAAGGAAATGTCGTCGGGATCGAAATATGGAACGCTGGGGAGAATGTTATCAGAAAAAGTCTCCTGGAAATAGAGCGATATACGAAGGCGTTGAATAGAAAAATGGAAGTCTAAAGCCCCACGCTCAGGCTCAGCTTCGGCCTCTTCCACTCGTCCAGAACCGAGCGGAGCTCCTCGTTCTCCACCTTGGAGTAGAGCCCGTCAAAGCGCTCCTTCGCACCGTCCTCTCCGGCCTTCCAGCGCGCCAGCTCGGCGATGGCCCTGAAGAAGTAGGCGGTATCGTCCTCAAAGAGCTCCGCAAAGGACTCCATGTTCTCCGCTACAACGCCGTAGGAGCCCTCGTTGAAGAGCCCCTCGATGAAATCCGTCAGCGTGTCGAAGACGAGGCCAAAAATCTCGTCGCTCACGTTTATGGCCTTTACGAGGGCGTCCCGTATGGCCCTGAAGGCCCTGTCGTACTCATCCCTTCCGGCGAATATCTCCGCCTCGACCAGCCTGGCGTTTATCTCAATCTCGTCGTCCCTCGGGTTCCGGAGAACCTCGTTTATCAGCGCCTCAGCGGTATTGTAGTCCCCAACCTCGTACCTGAAGTGCGCCAGGTCGAGGAGGCTTATCATGTGGTTCTTCTCGTCGTTGAGCCTCTCGAAAATCTCCCTTGCGCGCTCCATGAGCTCGATGGCCTTCTCGGTCTCGCCGAGCTCGTCGTAGTTCACAGCGAGGTTCGCCAGCGTGAGCGCTATCTCCCTCTCGTTCTTCAGAACCTCTTCCTCGAGTTTGAGGAGCTTCTGGTAGGTCTCAATTGCCTTCTCGGGCATGCCGAAGTGCTCGTAAGCATCGGCCAGATAGTAGAGAGCAGTCGCGTACTCCTCGGGGTCATCCTTCTTCCTCTCGGCCACCCTCCTGTAGAGCTCGATTCCGGCCTCAGCGTCGTCGAGGTGCGCGTAGACGTGGCCTATCTCGTGGAGCAGGTCGTAGGGATCCTCGCACTCCTCGGCGACCCCCTTGAGCCTCTCGAGCTCCTTTCTGAGGGTCTCCTCGTCCTCTATGGAGTCTATGTAATCGTCAAAGAGCTCGAGCAGCTTCTCGCAGTCCTTCTCTTCCAGAGCCTTCTCCCACTCGGCCTTGATGTCGCCCATTTTCACATCACCTGGTTTCGGTTCGCCGAACGGGTTAAAAAGCTATGGTCGCCAGGAACTGTTTTTTATAGTCGAATATTGATTTAGCATTTTGTATGGATGACAATTATTTGTCGATACTTGTTTCAGTGGCTTCCTGTGTTGTCAGTTTGTCTGTCTTAAATTCAATGGATATTTTGTCCAACTTGTCGTTTGACGCAATTTCACTGGGGATCTTGGATAAATGCCCGCAGGTTCAAGGGGAAGCGTTATATCGGGCATTTGCCCCTCCGGTCATTGGATAAATTATCCGGGTGGTTGAAAATGGAAACCGTGAGGAAGGACATTATCCAGGAGTACGCCGGCTGGAGCAGTCTCGACGTTCTCGAAAATGCAAACCGCTATCCCGGACCAACCGGCTTCTTTGCCTACGTGATGGAAGAAGCGCTCAAAGAGCACCTCTCGCTCATCCCGGCGGAGGGCAGGGAGGCCCACTTCAGCGGCGACATCTACATCCACAAGCTTCCCTACAGTCTCTACATCCCTTACTGCACGGGCCACAGCACGGCGAGACTCCTTGAGAAGGGTCTAAAGACGCCAACGATAATATCGAGGCCGGCCAAACACTTCGACACCTACGTCGACCACATAGCCAACTACCTCATAACCATGCAGCACTACTTCAGCGGCGCTCAGGCCCTCTCAAGCATCGAGTGGTACGCGGGGCCGTTCATAAGGAAAGAGGGCCTCGACAGGAGGAAGATACGGCAGAACATTCAGAGACTGGTCTACAACCTCAACTATCCGAGCAGGGTCGGTCTCCAAACACCCTTCACCAACTTCACGGTAACGCTGGATGCACCAAAGAAGATGCTCGAAGGCGACCACGCGGTTTACGATGGCAAAAAGCTTGATCCGCTCGGAGAGTACGAGAGAGAAGCCAGGGAGTTCTTCATAGCCCTGACTGAAGTGCTCAGAGAGGGTGACGCGATAGGTCAGCCCTTCACGTTCCCTATTCCTACCCTGATGGTCACCGCCAAAATGCTCTGGGACGATCCAGAGGTCTTCGAGGCCGTCTTTACAACCGCTTCAAAGCGCGGAAGCTTCTACTGGCTCAACACGAACGTTGTAGACCCGGACGCAAGCTTCTCGATGTGCTGCAGGCTTGTAATAGATAAAAACGAAATGAAAGAGGTTTTTAGCTTTAATGCGGGTGATACAAAAGAGCAATGGCTGAATGAAGTTGAGAGGCAGCGCTTCGGCGGCCTCTGGGCGATGCCCGACGTCACCGGCTCCGTGAACGTCACGACGGTCAACCTTCCGAGACTTGCACTCAAAGCCAATGGCGATGACGATAAGTTCTGGGAAGAGTACGAGCGCGTTCTCCAGGTCGTCAGGGACACCACCGACTGGTTCCGTGAGCGCTACGTGAGACTGATAACGAACTACCGCGGGATGTATCAGATGATCCATCTCTACCTCGAGGAGTTCCCGTCGAGCCACTTCAATACAGTAGGAATTCTTGGTTTGCCAGAGGCGGCTGCAATTTACCTCAACGAACCTGGACTCTGGACTGAGGGCACGAGGAAGGACTGGCTCAAAGCTGCGGAGCTGATGAAGGATATGGTCGAGTTCGCCACTGCTAAAGCGAGGGAGTGGATGAAAGAAAGTGGGACGCCGTGGAACGTTGAGGAAGTTCCGGGAGAGAGCGCTGCGGCAAAGCTTGCCATAAGGGATCTCCGCGAGTTCCCCTGGCTAAAGGACTGCCTGAGCGACGTTGACAATCCAGTTTACTCCACCAGCATAGCGCCCTACTACGGCCCGCTTGAGCTGGGCGACAGGATACGCATAGAGGAAAAGGTTCAGAGGAGCTTCACCGGTGGAGTGATGATGCACATCTTCTTGGGGGAAGAGCCGGACCCGGAGGCTTTAGCAAAGCTTACCAAGAGGCTCATGAGGACGGACCTCGTATACTGGAGCTACACCCCTGCAGTGACAGTCTGCAACGACTGTAACCACTCAACTACGGGCCTTCACACCCACTGCCCGCGCTGCGGAAGCGAGAACGTCGAGATATGGAGCAGGATTATCGGCTACTACCGCCCGCTCAAGAACTGGAACCCCTTCAGGAAGAAGGAGTTCTGGACGAGGAGGCACTACACCTCCTGACACCTTCTTTTCTCTTGGGGGTGATTCGATGCTCACAAGTGGCTGGAAAGCCGTCAGCATGGTGGATGTTCACGGGAAGATCACCTTTACGCTCTGGCTGTGCGGGTGCAACCTGAGGTGTCCCTTCTGCCACAACTGGAGGATAGCTGAGGGAAAAGGCTGCTTCGAGCTGGAACGGGGGGCAATGCTTGAGGAGCTTGAGGTGAACTCCTTCCTCGTCGATTACTTCCACGTCACCGGTGGCGAGCCGCTGATACAGTGGGCCGAGCTTTCATCGCTGTTAGCCTGTGTGAAGGCTCTTGACGTTCCCGTCAGCCTCAACACGAACCTCACCCTCGTTGGGCCGCTTGAAAAACTCCTTAATGCCGGGCTAGTTGATCACATCGCGACCGACCTGAAGGCACCCCCGGCTGCTCTCTATGGCCTTCCCGAGAAAGCCAGCGAACGGCTCTGGAGGCTGTTCCTGCGGGGACTTGAGCTGGTATCCAACTACGGTCTTCCCCTTGAACTTCGCATTCCCGTTCCCAAGGGCTTTGACGTATGGCCATGGATCGAGGAAGGGCTCGGACACCTCGACACGGAGTTTTACGTCGTCATTAATCCTCTTGTTGGAAAACCGCTGACGAATCCTCGCGACGAAGCATGGTGCTCCGCCCACTGCTGGCCGGAAGACGAAGTCAGAAATCTTGGAGAGAGGCTTGATGAGCTTGGTATTGAATTTCACATAAACAGGTGGGCTTAATTCTTTTCGTTTTGGTGTTATCGAAACCATAAGTTATGAACCTGCTGTTTTAAAAAGTGTTAAAAATTAGCAATATCCTTCGAGCTTTGTATTACTAAATTAGAAATTGGTAGCACAATGGCGGTGAGCACGATGGAATCCCGCGGAAAGACATTCACACTGTTTCTGGTCGGTGTCTTGCTCCTCGCCGTCGTGGCGAGCGGCTGTATAGGCGGCGAAACTACTACGACTACCACCCCGTCCTCCTCCAGCCCAGCGGAGACGGCTTCGTCCCCAACAACCACTGCCCCTCCCAGGTACCCGATAACCGTCACGGACTTCGCGGGAAGGACCGTCACCATAGATAAGCCGCCCGAGAGGGTGATAGTGCTCTCCGGCTACTGGGCGGAGATACTCTGCATCCTCGGCGTCCAGGACAGGATAGTCGGCATAGGCAAGTACGTTCCCTACGATCCCTACCTCCCGGATGATGTGAAGAACAGGACCGTCGTTGGCAGCAACTTCAAGGGCCTCAACTGGGAGACCGTCGTCGGTTTGAATCCAGACCTCATAATAATCGACTGGTACGGCGGCAAGTACGCCGACGCCGAGACGATACAGAAGGCGGAAGAGCTCGGCATACCCGTCATAGCGCTCACTGCTAGGACCATCGGGGATAACGTGGAGGTCGTTAATCTCCTTGGAAAGGTGTTTGGTGAGGAAGAGAAGGCCGGTGAGCTGGCAGGATGGATGAAGGAGAAGCTCAGCGCCGTGAAGGAAACCGCCGCCCAGATTCCGGAGAGCGAGAGGAAGAACGCCCTCCTCATAAGCGCCCCCAAGGACATCGCCGGCCCGGTCACTGTCTACGCCAACGGGAGCGCGTGGGCGAGCATGGTGGAGCTCGTCGGTGCCCACAACTTAGCTTTCGACATGACCTTCGATACCCAGTGGCCCAAGCTCGACCTCGAGAAGATAATAACCTACTGGGGCAACGACACGGACGTTTTAATCCTGACGTCATTCAGCCAGGACAGGCTTGACAACGCCGTGAACGGCATTAAAAATGACTCAAGGTGGCAGGAAATCAAGGCCGTGAGGGAAGGACACGTCTACGGCATCCTCGCGGGTTCAAAGGGCTACCTCGACTGGGGCCCGAGGATAATAGTCGGCCTCTACCAGATGGCCAACATAATCTACCCCGACCGCTACCAGAGCTGGGAGTCGGTCAGGGACGAGCTGATTGAGAAGTTCTACAGCCCGTTCTACCAGGGTGGGTGAGCATGAGGAAGGCCCTCCACCTTTCCTTTTTGCTCTCCCCGGTTCTTGCCCTCATCGTAAGCCTGTGTATAGGGACATATCCAATTCCTCCCTCCGCCGTCGTGAGTATGGTGCTCCTTAAAGTGGCTCAGATCATCTCCGAAGTTTTGAGAACTTTAACCCTCGGGAAGGTATCCTTCTCCGTCACAGTTCCCTACCCGAGCGTTTACCAGACCATACTCTTTGAGATACGCTTCCCCCGCGTCCTGATGGCCATGCTCGTCGGTTCGGCCCTTGCCATTTCGGGCGCCGTCCTGCAGGCCATATTCAGGAACCCCCTCGTCAACAGCTACATCCTCGGCATCTCTTCCGGGGCTGCATTCGGTGCGGCTTTGGCCATAGGCCTCTCCGTTGGCATAGGGGTTACTCCTTCAGCGTTCGCCTTCGCGCTCCTCGCGGTCTTCATAACGACCTCGCTGGCGAGGGTCGGCGGGAGGATAACCCCAGTCTCGCTAGTTCTCGCTGGAATCATAGTCAACGCCTTCTTCTCAGCTTTAACATCCCTCCTCAAGTTCCTCATGGAGCACGACAAGCTGGCGAGCATCGTCTACTGGCTCATGGGGAGCTTCGCCAACTCTGACTGGGGCTCGGTCAGAGTGGCCTTCCCGGTGATCCTCGCCGGCTGTTTCCTGATATACTCAATGCGCTGGCAGCTGAACGTGCTCTCCTTCGGTGAGGAGGCCAAAATCGTGGGTGTCGAGACCGAAAAGCTGAAGTTCGTCTTCATAGTCGTCGTCTCCATGATAACGGCCGTCTCAATAGCCTTCTGCGGTATAATCGGGTGGGTCGGGCTGATGATACCGCACATAGTCAGGATGGCCTTTGGCCCGGACCACAAGACCCTGATACCCCTGACGATAACCCTCGGGGCTTCGTTTATGGCCTTAGCCGATACGCTCGCGAGGTCTGTGGCAACCTACGAGATACCGATCGGTATAATAACGACCCTCCTTGGAATTCCCTTCTTCGCTTACCTGCTCAGAAAAACGGGCGGTGGATGGGATGCTTGAGATCAGAGGCCTATCGTTCAGCTACGGTGATTTCAGCATCGAGGGGGTCACCCTCGAGGTGAGGGAAGGGGAAGTCGTGACGCTCCTCGGCCCCAACGGGAGCGGGAAGACCACCATACTGAAGGCAATCTACGGGCTGTTGAAGCCAAAGGAGAGGTGCGTCTTCATTGACGGCCGGGACTTCCACGGACTGCCCATCAGGGAGAGGGCCAAGCTGGCCGGCTACGTCCCCCAGTCCCACACGCCGCCCTTCCCCTACACGGTTCTGGACGTGGTCGTCACGGGTTTAGCTTCCCAGCTCGGCCCCTTTGAGAGCCCTGGAAATGAGCACTACGAGAAAGCCCTCGAAAAGCTCAGGCTCCTCGGACTCGAGCGCTTTAAGGATAAACCTTACACCCAGCTGAGCGGCGGACAGATGCAGCTGGTTCTGATAGCGAGGGCCCTCGTCCAGGAGCCGAGGGTTCTGCTCCTCGACGAGCCAACGGCTCACCTTGACTTCAAGAACCAGGTCAAAGTCCTCGGGATAGTCAAGAGGCTCGCGCGGGAAGAGGGCATCTTGGCCATCATGACGCTCCACGACCCCAATTTGGCCTCCCTCTACTCCGACAGGATAGCCCTCGTCAAGGAGGGCAAGATCAGGGCCACCGGGAGACCGCGTGAAGTCCTGCGCGAGGAGATGCTCCGCGATGTCTACGGCGTCCCCGTATGCGTCCTTGAGTTCGACGGCTTCAGGCTCATACTCCCCAGAACGGAGGTGATTCAATGATATGCTTCATCCTGGGGTACGGCGCGAGGCCCCTGCCCCTGCTGGAAGAGATACTTGATGAGGAGAGAATAGATGGGCTCGTGCTCACCGACCAGAACTGTGAAAGAGAGCTGGAGAGGATAGAGAAGTCGGATGTAATCTTCATCTACGCCCATGAGCTTCCCGAAATAGTGGAGGAGAGGATTAGAGAGAGCAGGGCTAAAGTCATTGCCTGCGCCGGCCTGGAGGGCCTGGCAAACGTCCCGGAGGAGGTTCTGATCAAGGCCAAAACTTACTACGTCCTCGGAGGCGAAAAGAACCTGAGGAACCTGGTCAGGTTCCTTGCGGGCCTCGCTGGAGTGGAGATTGATTACGAAGATCCCCAGGAGGTGCCGATGCACGGCATTTACCACCCTGAGCTGGGACTTTTTGAAAGTCTCGACGAATACCTGAAAGCCTACGGGAAGGGGCCTCTCATTGGAGTTCTCTTCTGGAGGAGTGCCTGGCTCTACAAGGACTTCAGACCAATTGGAGCGCTCATCAGGGCCCTTGAAGAGGAAGGCTTTGGGGTAATCCCGGTCTTCACCTACGGAAAAGACTCAGGGACGGGGCTTGGAAGGGAAAAGAGCGAGGCCGTTGAGGAGTTCTTCATGAAGGATGGAAAGCCGGTTGTAGAGGCCCTCGTGAGCTTAATCTCCTTCGGCACGGTCGAGCTGAAGAACCTGCAGAGGCTCAACGTCCCGGTCTTTGCTCCGATAAGGTCCTACTACCAGTCCGTCGAGGATTGGAAGAAAAGCGAGAAGGGCGTTGACTACATGACTCAGGTCTATGGGGTGATAATTCCGGAAGTTGCGGGTGCAATTGAGCCGATTTTCATAGCCGGAACCAGAAACATTGAGGGCTACAAGAAGGGCGAGCCCTATGAAGAGCACATGAGGTACCTGGCCAGAAGGGTGAAGAAGTGGGTTGAGCTCAGGAAGAAGCCCAAGGATGAAGTTAGGATAGCAATCGTTTTGATAAACCCGCCGTGCAAAGGCCTTGAGGCGAACGTCGCCGTTGGCCTTGGCCTGGATGTTCCCGAGAGCATCGTCAGACTTCTGCACAGGCTCAAAGAAGAAGGATACTACGTTGGCGAGGACCTGCCGGAGAACGGTGAAGAGCTGATAAAGCTGATCCTAGAGAGGAAGGCGATAAGCGAGTTCAGATGGACGAGCGTTGAGGAGATCGTCAAAAGCGGTGGAGCGATTGACTTCTTAAGCTTAGAGGAGTACCTGGAGTGGTTCAACGAGCTGCCGGATGACCTGAGGGAAAGAATCGTCAGGGACTGGGGAAGACCTGAGGATGTCCTGGCTGGAAAAGTTGAGAAAGCGCTGGTCGGTATGGTCTATGATGGAAATTTCGTCGTCCCGGGGATAAGGTTCGGAAACGTCCTCATAACCCCCCAGCCCAAGTTCGGTTGCGCCGGGGCGAGGTGTGATGGAAAGGTGTGCAGAATTCTGCATGACCCAACGATAACCCCACCGCACCAGTGGTGGGCCGTTTACAGGTGGATAACCAGGAAATTCAATGCTGATGTAATGATTCACTTCGGAACCCACGGCTACCTTGAGTTCCGGCCCGGAAAAGGCGTTGGGCTTTCTCCTTCATGTGTACCTGAAGCTTCTTTGGACGACGTCCCTCACCTCTACGTTTATGCTGTCTCCAATCCAATGGAGGGAGTCATTGCCAAGAGGAGAAGCTACGCAGCGCTTGTAGACCACATCTACCCCCCGATGGGAATGGCGGAGGTTCTGGACGATCTGGACTCCCTCCTGACCCAGTATGCAAAGGCTAAGAACCTGGGAGATGAGGCGAGGAGAAGGAAGATTTACGAGGGGATTCTTGAGAAGGCCAAGGAAAACAGGCTGAGAATAGCGAACCCTGAAAATGAAGAGCAGACGATAGAGGAGATACACCGCTACGTTGAGCTGATGAGGGGCTCCCAGATAAACCTTGGCCTCCACATCTTCGGCTATCCGCCAGGGGAGCCCGAGAGGCTGGCGGAATACGTTGCCACTGCAATGGCCTATGATTCCTACGCTTCTCCTTCGATTAGGAGAGTCATAGCCGAGGCAGTGGGCCTGGACTACGATGAACTAAAAAAGAACCCATTGGGAACCACAAATGGGTTCACGAACAGGGAGCTTCTGGAGATTTTCCAGGGGATAGCAGTCAAGAGCCTGGAGCGTTTGCTTAAGGGAGAAAGCTTTGAAGTTATTGGGGAAGAAATTGAGAAGTTTGGATTTAAAGTCACGGAGAAAGAGAAGCTTGAAGAAACGTTTGGAAAAGCCCTTGAAGTTGCAGGGAAAATAATCGGGTGTAAAAAGGAGCACGAAGGATTCTTGAAGGGATTGAAGGGAGAATACGTTGAACCCGGCCCCTCGGGAGCGATAACTAGGGGGAAGTTCGAGATTCTGCCGACGGGAAGGAACTTCTATGCAGTTGATCCAAGGACTCTGCCGACTAAAGCGGCGTGGCAGATAGGAGTCGAAACCGCGGAGAAGCTCCTGGAGGAATACATGAAAAAGCACGGAAAATACCCGGAGAGCGTCGGACAGGTTCTCTGGAGTATAGACGGCTATAAGGCGGATGGAGAGCAGATAGCCCAGATTCTGTACCTGATTGGAGTCCGGCCGGTTTGGAAGGAGGACGTGGTTGCCGGGCTTGAAGTCATACCTCTGGAGGAGCTCGGAAGGCCGAGGATTGACGTCCTGGTGAGGATAAGCGGAATCGTGAGGGACACGCTGCCGAACTACATCTACCTGATTGACGAGGCCATAGAAAAGGTCGTTACGCTGGATGAACCCCCGGAAATGAACTACATTAGAAAGCACTACGTTGAGCACATCAAAAAGCTCATTGAACTCGGAAAGAGCTTTGAGGAAGCGCAGAGGTTCGCAAGGTTTAGGGTTTTCTCGGCCCCGCCTGGTGCCTACGGGGCTGGAGTGAATTTAGCGGTTGAATCATCGGGCTGGAAGAGTGACGAGGACTTGGCCAAGGTGTGGATTCAGTGGAGTGGCTACGCCTACGGAAAGGATACCTTTGGCGTTGAAGCATATGACTCGCTGGTTCTGAGCCTAAAAGAAGTGGACGTAATCAACAGAAACCACATAAGCGACGAGCACGACCCGACTAACTGCTGCTGCTATTTTGCCCATCACGGAGGGTTTAAGGCAGCCGTTGATGCCCTAACCGGCAAGAACGCTGAAGTGGTTCAGACGGACACGAGGGACACAAGCGATACCAAAACCGTTGAGGTGAAAGTTGAGCTTGAAAGGGTCGTCAGGACAAAGCTCCTCAACGAGCGCTGGATTGAGGAGATGAAGAAGCACGGTTACCGGGGGGCGAGCGAGTTCTCCAAGAAGATCAACCACCTATACGGCTGGGAGGCGACAACAAAGCTTGTTGAAGACTGGGTTTTTGACGAGATAGCAGGGAAATACGTTCTGGACGAAGAGATGAGGAGATGGTTCGAGGAGCACAACCCCTACGCCATCGAGGAGATCGCGAGAAGGCTAATTGAAGCCTATGAGCGCGGCCTGTGGGAGACGAGTGAGGAGCTCATTGAAAGGCTCATGGAAGTTTATTCGGAAATCGAAGGGATTCTGGAAGAGAGCCTCGGTGAAGGGGAAGTCCAGGGCGGGACGATTGAAATTTACACGGCTGAAGACGACGAACACTGGAGTGAAAACATGAGGGAGGTGGAGGGAATATGGAGTCTCGTGAAAAACGATTAGTCTTCCCGTTCTCTGCAATAGTCGGGCAGGAAAAGGCCAAGCTGGCACTACTCTGTGTAGCCGTTAATCCACTGATCGGGGGTGTCCTGCTTAAAGGAGACAAAGGAACGGGAAAATCTACCCTGGTCAGGGCTCTGGCCAACGTTTTGCCCGAGATTGAAGTTGTGGCAGATTGTCCCTTCAACTGCAACCCGAGGAACCCGCTGGAGATGTGCGACAGCTGCTACGAGCGATACGAGAGGGGAGAAGAACTGCCAGTGGCAAAGAGGAAGATGCGCGTTGTGGACCTGCCCTTAAGCGTTACGATAGACAGATTAGTTGGAACAATTGACGTTGAGCGCTTTTTAAAAGAGGGCAAAAAAGCTCTGCAGCCTGGAATACTCGCGGAAGCAAACAGAGGG
The DNA here is from genome assembly GCF_001484195.1 of Thermococcus celericrescens. Taxonomy (NCBI): domain Archaea; kingdom Methanobacteriati; phylum Methanobacteriota; class Thermococci; order Thermococcales; family Thermococcaceae; genus Thermococcus; species Thermococcus celericrescens. The sequence goes on along the minus strand of NZ_LLYW01000009.1, from coordinate 2,901 downwards.
GTTCTTTACATCGATGAGGTGAACCTCCTGGATGACTACATAGCCGATTCACTCTTAGATGCTGCGGCAATGGGATGGAACACGATAGAGAGGGAAGGGATTTCTTTCAGGCATCCGGCGAGGTTCATCCTGGTTGGAAGCATGAACCCCGAGGAAGGCGAGCTCAGACCGCAGATCCTCGACAGGTTCGGTTTATGCGTTGAAGTTTCAGCACCTATGAACCCGGAGGAGAGGATAGAGATAGTCAAGCGCGTTGAGGAGTTCCATGAAGACCCCATAAGCTTCTACAAAAAGTATGAGAGCGAAGAGAAGAAGCTTACGGAGAGGATTGTTAAGGCGAGGGAGATTCTGCCGAAGGTCGAGATAAGCGACGATTTGCTGAAGCTTTTGGCTGAAACGGTCGTTGACCTGGGAATCAAAACCAACAGAGCTGAGATAGCAACGATAAAGACGGCCAAGGCAATAGCTGCTTTAAACGGAAGGAGAAGGGTCTCACTGGAAGACTTAGAAAAAGCTATGGAATTGGCTCTACCGCACCGCCTGAGGGACAGGCCGTTCCAAAAGCCACCCCAGATGAGGCCCCCAAAGCCTAAGGACGACAGCAAGCACAATCACGACCACAAAGGCGACCATAAGCATGAGCACAAGAAGGAAGAAAGGAGTGAAAGGAGAAACCAGGAGTCTCGAAGTCGAGGGACTGGAAACTTAGAGCAAAATTTTCGCTCAAGCGAAGCTAAAATCCCAAGGATAGAGAGCAAAAACTTTGATGGAGGCGAATTCACAGGATACCGCTCCTCGAGGGACGTCAGCGTCACGGTGATAAACTTCCCCAAAGGCATTCCAGTTTCATACCTTCCACCTGTCAACGGCAGGATTAAGGACGTTGATTTCTACAACTCTTTGGTTTGGGCAGTCTTAAATGGCAAAAGGCCCCCAATAAAGCTCGATTTAAACGATATCCGCGTTAGGGTCAGGAAGGCAAAGGCACCAACGCTCTGGGTTCTGCTCCTGGATTCGAGCGGAAGCATGGCCGTGCAGAAGAGGATAAGCATCGCGAAGGGGATAGCGGAGAAGCTGGTTGAGAAAGGCTACATCAAAAAGTCAAAGATGGCCCTGATCGTTGCGAAAGGCAATCGGGCGGAGATATTCGTTCCACCCACCAAGAACTACTGGGAAGTGCTTGAGAAAATAGAGAGCGTTCCGACTGGAGGGAGGACACCTTTAAGCTCCGCCCTCTACAATCTTCTGCTTCTGGCGAACAGGGAGAGGATGAAGGACAGGTCGGTCAAGGTGAGGGCTTTTCTAATAACCGACGGAAAGGCGAACGTTCCGCTCTTTGGAAAGAGGATTAAGGAGGAAATAACGGAGCTGGCCAGGGCGCTGAAAAAGAAAGAGGTTGAGCTTACGGTTTATGACACGAGAGGAAGGGGGATAAGCCCGGGCCTGTCCTACGTCCCCATCCTGGAGCGGGTTGCTGGGGCGAAGGTGCACAAAGTTTAGCCCTCTGAAGCGCTCTGTAGCTGGGAGAACGGCTGCACGGATGTATGGTGGGAGGCTGGGCCGGTTGGAGGCTTTGGATTTCTGAAACCTTTGTCCATTACGTACCGTGCAGCTCTGGGGTGATGCCAAGAAACCGAAAACTTTATAAATAATCCAAAGGAACGATAAAGCGGAAGCACAAATTGTAACTAAAACCTTTCACCCCTTAAAAACAAAAGCGGGCGGAGGTGAGAGGAGATGGCCCAGCTCGCTGGACAGCCGGTTGTTATTCTGCCCGAGGGAACCCAGAGGTACGTTGGTAGGGACGCTCAGAGGCTGAACATTCTGGCCGCCAGGATTATTGCTGAAACCGTTAGGACCACCCTCGGCCCGAAGGGCATGGACAAGATGCTCGTCGACAGCCTCGGAGACATTGTTATCACCAACGACGGTGCCACCATCCTCGACGAGATGGACATCCAGCACCCGGCTGCCAAGATGATGGTTGAGGTCGCCAAGACCCAGGACAAGGAGGCTGGTGATGGAACTACCACCGCCGTCGTTATTGCCGGTGAGCTTCTCAGGAAGGCCGAGGAGCTCCTCGACCAGAACATCCACCCGAGCATTGTCATCAAGGGTTACGCCCTGGCCGCAGAGAAGGCCCAGGAGATACTCGACAACATGGCCAGGGAGATCGACGTTGAGGACGCCGAGATCCTCAAGAAGGCCGCGGTCACCTCTATCACCGGTAAGGCCGCCGAGGAGGAGCGCGAGTACCTCGCCGAGATAGCCGTTGACGCCGTCAGGCAGGTCGCCGAGAAGGTCGACGGCACCTACAAGGTCGACCTCGACAACATCAAGTTCGAGAAGAAGGAGGGCGGCAGCGTCAGGGACACCAGGCTCATCAGGGGCGTTGTCATCGACAAGGAGGTCGTCCACCCGGGAATGCCGAAGAGGGTTGAGGGGGCCAAGATCGCCCTCATCAACGAGGCCCTCGAGGTCAAGGAGACCGAGACCGACGCCGAGATTAGGATCACCAGCCCGGAGCAGCTCCAGGCCTTCCTCGAGCAGGAGGAGAAGATGCTCCGTGAGATGGTCGAGAAGATCAGGGAGGTTGGAGCGAACGTCGTCTTCGTCCAGAAGGGCATCGACGACCTCGCCCAGCACTACCTCGCCAAGTACGGCATCCTCGCCGTCAGACGCGTCAAGAAGAGCGACATGGAGAAGCTCGCCAAGGCCACCGGCGCCAAGATCGTCACCAACGTCCGTGACCTCACCTCCGAGGACCTCGGTGAGGCCGAGCTCGTCGAGCAGAGGAAGGTCGCCGGCGAGAACATGATCTTCGTCGAGGGCTGCAAGAACCCGAAGGCCGTGACCATACTCATCAGGGGCGGTACCGAGCACGTCGTCGACGAGGTCGAG
>NZ_LLYW01000008.1 GCF_001484195.1 Thermococcus celericrescens | reverse complement strand
CAGCGAGCTCAGGAAGCTCCCGAAGACCGCCAAGAGGCCGGAGAGGCCCTACGCCAACCTCTGCCCGAGCTGCATGAGGAAGGTCATGAAGGCCCAGGTCAGGGCGGGCGTTGCCCTCTGATTTCGAATGAGGTGCTAACATGCCCAAGGGCTGCCTCGTGATAACCGTCAGCGGCCTGGCAGGCTCTGGAACAACCACTCTCTGCCGCAATCTCGCCAGGCACTACGGGTTCAAACACATCTACGCTGGACTCATCTTCCGGCAGATGGCGAAGGAGATGGGCATGACCCTGAAGGAGTTCCAGGAGTACGCCGAACTTCACCCCGAGATCGACCGTGAGGTTGACAGAAGGCAGGTGGAGGCAGCCAAGGAGTGCAACGTCGTTATCGAAGGCCGCCTCGCTGGCTGGATGGTCAAGGATGCGGACCTTAAGATATGGCTCGACGCCCCCATGATGGAGCGTGCAAGGCGCGTTGCCCGCCGTGAGGGAGTCTCCGTCGAGGAGGCCTTTGTGGGAATTGCCGAGCGCGAGAAGGGCAACAGGAAAAGATATTTAAACCTTTACGGGATTGACATCGACGACAAGTCGATTTATGACTTGATCATAAATACCGCCCATTGGAATCCCGATGGCGTCTTCGCGATTGTGAAGGCCGCCATCGACCACCTATACCCCGACGGTGACGCGGGGTCGGGTGCAAACCCGGGCAACAAAAAATGAGGAGGTGGGATGAATGCCAGCTATGGAAGTCGGAAGGCTTGCCGTTATAATCGCCGGAAGGAGGGCCGGAGAGAAGGTCGTCGTCGTTGACGTCATCGACAGGAACTTCGTCCTCGTTACCGGCGCTGGCCTCAACAAGGTCAAGCGCAGGAGGATGAACGTCAAGCACCTCGAGCCCCTTCCGGAGAAGGTCAGCATCGAGCGCGGCGCCGACGACGAGGCCGTCAAGGCCGCCCTTGAGAGCGCTGGAATAAGCATTGAGTGAGGGGGTTCTCCCCTCATCACTTCTCTGATAACCGGATCGTTTTTGATATTCCCGTTGCCACTTTTGCTTGGGGGTCTATGAGTATTGAGAGCTGGGCTTCGGCCAGCCCGGTGACGTTCAAAGTGTATGTTCTGAAAAACTTCCTTTTGGGCTCGACTGGTTCAGTCACGTTCAGGAGGATCTCCCCAGTGGGTGATTCCAGTTTCACAATTCCAATGTGCGTTTCAGCGCTGTCGTTGTTTATCATACTAACTTTGAGGATGAGAAGCTCGTTGTTTAACGTAATCCCAACGCTTACGTTCAGATGGTTGCTTATGTAGCCCATCCTCTCGTTGTTGGGTATGTTGCTCGGTACAGGAGTGTTTCTCTGACAGTACCACTGCCCAAAAAATACTGCTGTGAGTATGACCACAATGGCCAGAGCCGCGACCAGTTTCCTTTGCACTGTCCCCCCTGAGTTGGTACTATTTTGCATGATTTAACATTTTCTGTTCCTGATGATTAAACCTGCTGGCTATTAGTCGGATTTATAAGGGATTGTTCAACAAACCTTAGTGGGTGATAATTGTGAACATTCACGCGGTCATCTGGGAGGATGAGGGAGTCTACATCGTCCGGGAGGTTTTCACGGGCGTGACCACACAGGGGAAGACGATCGAAGAGGCCCTCAGAAACCTTAAAGAGGCCGTTGAGCTTTACCTTGAAGAGTTCCCAGAGATGAGGAAGCAGCTTGAGAAGATAAGGCTCGTGGGCGATTTCAATGTCCAGATTGCCAAGGCTCTCGGGTGAAGAGGTAGTTAAAGTGTTGGTATCAAAGTTTGGCTTTCAGGCCTCCCGTCAGAGGGGCAGCCACGTGGTTTTGGTTAAATATGTCGATGGAAGGAAAATTGGAACCGTTGTTCCCCTTCACCGGGAGCTTAAGGCTGGGACGTTGCTCGGAGTGCTCCGGCTTGCCGGAATCGATAAAGAGGAATTTATTGAAGCATTGGAAGATCCCTGAGGTGATGCTCATGGCGAGGGACGAAGTTAGGAGAATTTTGCCGGCGGACATAAGGCGAGAGGTCCTCATTAGAGACGACAAGGCCGAGACCAACCCCAAGTGGGGCTTCCCGCCGGAGAAGAGGCCCATGGAGATGCACATGCAGTTCGGCATAATAAACCTCGACAAGCCCCCCGGGCCGACGAGCCATGAGGTCGTTGCCTGGATCAAGAGGCTCTTCGACCTGAACAAGGCCGGCCACGGGGGAACCCTCGACCCCAAGGTCAGCGGGGTTCTTCCGGTCGCTCTTGAGAGGGGCACGAGGGTGGTTCAGGCCCTCCTGCCCGCCGGAAAGGAGTATGTGGCTCTGATGCACCTCCACGGCGACGTCCCGGAGAACAAAATCCGCGCCGTGATGAGGGAGTTCGAGGGCGAGATAATCCAGAGGCCGCCCCTGAGGAGCGCGGTCAAGAGAAGGCTGAGGACGAGAAAGATCTACTACATCGAGATACTTGAGATAGACGGCAAGGACGTGCTCTTCCGCGTTGGAGTCGAGGCAGGAACCTACATCAGGTCGCTCATCCATCATATCGGCCTCGCCCTTGGGGTTGGAGCGCACATGGCCGAGCTGAGGAGAACGAGGAGCGGTCCCTTCAAGGAGGACGAAACCCTCGTGACCCTTCACGACCTCATAGACTACTACCACTTCTGGAAGGACGACGGCATCGAGGAGTACTTCAGGAAGGCGATACAGCCGATGGAAAAAGCTGTGGAGCACCTTCCCAAGGTGTGGATTAGAGATTCTGCCGTTGCCGCCGTAACCTACGGCGCAGATTTGGCAGTTCCGGGAATAGTGAAGCTCAACAAGGGCATCAAGAGGGGCGACCTCGTTGCTGTCATGACCCTTAAGGATGAGCTGGTTGCACTCGGAAAGGCCACCATGACGAGCGGTGAAATGCTCCAGAGGAGCAAGGGAATAGCGGTCGATGTGGACAAGGTCTTCATGCCGAGGGACTGGTATCCCAAACTCTGGTGAGGGATTTGTCTCGACTCTCACTGCTTTTTGATGCCTTTTCTTCCCCGGTGGAGCCTCGAGGGGTAATGCTCCTCGTAAGGTTTGTCCTCCTCTGGTTCTGGCTCGATGTTCTGCTCTTTCTGCTCCTCGGTGTTCTTGAGCACTCCTCTTCTGAAAGCCTCGCCCTTCAGGGCGGGGAGGAGGTCAGTTGTTATGTCACTTGGAACGGTGTTCATGCTCGCCGGGGCCGTTGCGGGGGACACCCTCTGGCGCTTGGCCGGGGGTTCACCTTTATAAACCCATCAACGAACCACCCCACATGAGCCACTACTACTCCGAAGAGCCCAACGTCCCGCTGAAGACTAAGACCATAGAGGTATGCGTTAGGGGGCACTGTTTCAAGTTCGTCACGGCCAGCGGAGTCTTCTCCTTCGGGAAGCTCGATAGGGGAACGGAACTGCTCATAGAGAGCATGATAATCGATGAGGGGTGGCGAGTGCTCGATTTAGGGTGCGGCTACGGTGCGATAGGCATAGTTGCGTCCCGCTTCGTGGACTACGTCGTCATGACCGACGTGAACAGGCGCGCGGTGGGGATGGCGAGGAAAAACTTAAAAATCAACGGCGTTAGAAACGCCGAGGTGAGGTGGGGAAGCCTCTACGAGCCCGTCAGGGGCGAAAGGTTCAACGCGATCATCACTAATCCCCCGGTGCACGCGGGGAAGGAAGTGCTGAGGGAAATAGTTATAAACGCTCCCCGGCATCTCAACGATGGAGGCCTCCTGCAACTGGTTATCAAGACGAAGCAGGGGGCAAAGTATATTAAGGCTCTAATGGATGTCCACTTCACCGAAGTGAGAGAGCTGGCGAAGGGGAGCGGCTACCGCGTGTATGCCGGGATCGCCTAGCCTGGGATGGCGCGGGCCTTGAGAGCCCGTGTCCGCTTGGACACCGGGGTTCAAATCCCCGTCCCGGCGCCAAAATCCTCTCTGAAGGATTGAGATGGAGGTGTATTCGTAATGACGGACAACTTCAGACACATAGTCCGTGTAGCGGGAGTTGATTTGAACGGAAATAAGCAGCTGAGATGGGCCCTCACGGGCATCAGGGGTATAGGCATAAACTTCGCCACTATGGTGCTCAGGGTTGCAGGGATCGACCCGTACATGAAGACCGGTTACCTGACCGACGAGCAGGTCAAGAAGATTGAGAAGGTGCTCGAAGACCCGATCGCCCACGGTATACCCGCCTGGGCCGTTAACAGGCGGAAGGACTACGAGACCGGCAAGGACATGCACCTCATTACCGCCAAGCTCGTCATGGCCTGGCGTGAGGACGTCAACAGGCTCAGGAGAATACGCGCTTACCGCGGCATAAGGCACGAGCTCGGCCTCCCGCTCCGCGGCCAGAGGACCAGGTCGAACTTCAGGCACGGCAGCACCCTCGGTGTGAGCAGAAGGAAGAAGTGAGGTGATGTAGATGGGAGACCCCAAGAGGCAGAGGAAGAGGTACGAGACTCCCTCTCACCCCTGGATTAAGGAGAGGCTCGACCGCGAGAGAGTCCTCATGAAGAAGTACGCCCTCAAGAACAAGAAGGAGCTCTGGAGGCACGAGACCCAGCTCAAGGAGTTCAGGCGTAGGGCCAGGCGCCTCCTTGCCGCCCGCGGCAGGCAGGCTGAGATCGAGAAGGTCCAGCTCCTCCAGAGGCTCAACAGGCTCGGCCTCCTTCCGGCCGATGCTGCTCTCGATGACGTTCTCTCCCTGACGGTTGAGGACGTCCTCGACAGGCGCCTTCAGACTCTCGTCTACAAGAAGGGCCTCGCCAGGACCATTGGACAGGCCAGGCAGCTCATAGTTCACGGCCACATCGAGATAAACGGCCAGATAATACGCTCTCCTGGCTACCTCGTCCTCAGGGAGGAGGAAGACACCATAACCTATTCAAAGACCTCTCCTTTCGCTAAGGAGAGCCACCCCGAGAGGATGGTTATTGAACAGGCTAAGCAGGGTGAGGCCTCATGAGCGAGGAAGTTCAGCAGCAGGTTAACCTTAAGAAGAAGGAGAAGTGGGGAGTTGCCCACATCTACTCCTCCTACAACAACACCATCATCCACATCACCGACCTCACCGGGGCCGAGACCGTCAGCAGGTGGAGCGGTGGTATGGTCGTCAAGGCCGACAGGGACGAGCCCTCTCCGTACGCGGCTATGATAGCCGCCAGGAGGGCCGCCGAGGAGGCCATGGAGAAGGGCTTCACCGGAGTCCACATCAAGGTCCGCGCCCCCGGTGGAAGCAGGAGCAAGAGCCCGGGACCGGGTGCTCAGGCCGCCATTCGTGCCCTCTCCAGGGCCGGCCTCAGGATCGGAAGGGTTGAGGACGCCACCCCGATTCCGCACGACGGCACCAGGCCGAAGGGCGGAAGAAGGGGCAGGCGCGTCTGATTCCCACAACTTCTTTTTTGGTGATGCCGATGGAGCCAAAGTTTCAGATTCTTGAGAAAAGGGAGGACTCGATTAAGTTCATCGTCGAGGGAGTTGATGTACCCTTCGCCAATGCCCTGAGGAGGACCATCCTCGCGGACGTCCCGACCTTTGCGGTGGATGAGGTTGAGTTCTTCGAGAACGATTCCGCCCTCTTCGACGAGATAATCGCCCACAGGGTGGGTATGATACCTCTCACCACTCCCCACGAGAGGTTCTCCCTCGATTCACTGGAGCTTGACGAGTACACGGTTACGCTCTCCCTCGAGGCAGAGGGTCCCGGAATGGTTTACTCCGGTGACCTTAAGAGCAGCGATGAGGGCGTGAAGCCCGCCAACCCCAACATCCCAATAGTCAAGCTTGCCGAGGGCCAGAGGCTTACGTTTAACGCCTATGCAAGACTCGGCCGCGGAAAGGACCATGCCAAGTGGCAGCCCGGCTTCGTCTACTACAAGTACCTCACCAGGATTCACGTGAGCAAGGAGGTTCCCGACTGGGAGGAGCTCAAGGAGCTCGCCGAGAGGCGCGGTCTTCCGGCTGAGGAAACCGACGAGGAGCTCGTTATAACCACGATCAAGGCGTTCTACCTTCCGCGGAAGTTTGACGCCTACGTGGGGGAGAAGATTAGGGAAGAGACCGTACCTAACGCCTTTGTCTTCACCGTCGAGACCAATGGGGAACTTCCGGTTGAGGAAATCGTGACCATAGCCCTCAAAATCCTCATGAGGAAGAGCGATAGATTTATAAGCGAACTCCATAAATTAGCGTCCGACTGACGCGGGGGTAGCCGAGCCTGGCCAAAGGCGCGGGATTCAGGGTCCCGTCCCGTAGGGGTTCCGGGGTTCAAATCCCCGCCCCCGCACCAGTATTTACGCTCACCCCGTTGGACCTGTCGGTTTCCCACCTGCGAGAGAGCGTTAAGGAGGTATGTTCATGGTCAAGAGAACCGGACCCACTGACATCAACCTGAGGAGGCTCATCCGCTACCTCAGAAAGAAGTCTAACGAGGAAGGAGTTAAGATATGGAAGGATGTTGCCTGGCGCCTTGAGGGGCCCAGGAGGCAGAGGGCTGAAGTGAACGTCAGCAGGATCAACCGCTACACCAAGGACGGCGACACCGTCATCGTTCCCGGAAACGTCCTCGGTGCAGGAAAGCTCGAGCACAAGGTCACCGTTGCCGCTTGGAAGTTCAGCGAGACTGCCAAGAAGAAGATAGTCGAGGCCGGTGGAGAGGTCCTCACGATTGAGGAGCTCATCGAGAGAAACCCGAAGGGTAGTGGAGTAATCATAATGGAGTGATGGGCCATGAGGATAATTAACGCTGAGGGACTCATACTCGGAAGGCTCGCCTCGAAGGTCGCCAAGATGCTCCTTGAGGGCGAGGAAATCGTCATAGTCAACGCCGAGAAGGCCATCATCACCGGAAACCGCGAGGACATCTTCGCCAAGTACAAGCAGAGGACCGGACTGAGGACCAGGACCAACCCGAGGAAGGGTCCGTTCTACCCGAAGAGGAGCGACGAGATAGTCAGGAGAACCGTCAGGGGAATGCTCCCCTGGAAGACCGACCGCGGAAGGAAGGCCTTCAAGAGGCTCAAGGTTTACGTCGGCGTTCCGAAGGAGTTCGAGGGCAGGGAGCTTGAGACCATAAGCGAGGCCCACAGCTCGAGGATCGCAACCCCGAAGTACGTTACCGTTGGCGAGGTTGCCAAGTTCCTCGGTGGAAAGTTCTGAGGTGAGAGAAGATGAAGGTCATCCAGACTGCTGGTAAGAGGAAGACGGCCATCGCGAGGGCCACCATCAGGGAAGGAAAGGGTCGCGTCAGGATCAACCACAAGCCGGTTGAGATAATCGAGCCGGAGATAGCGCGCTTCACCATCATGGAGCCGCTCGTCCTCGCCGGAGAGGAGATAGTTGGCAAGGTTGACATAGACGTCAAGGTCGAGGGCGGAGGCTTCATGGGACAGGCCGAGGCCGCTAGGGTTGCCATAGCCAGGGCTCTCGTCGAGTGGACCAATGACATGAACCTCAAGGACAAGTTCATGAAGTACGACAGGACCATGCTCGTCGGCGACAGCAGGAGAACCGAGATGCACAAGCCCAACCGCTCAACCAAGGGTCCGCGCGCCAAGAGGCAGAAGTCCTACCGCTGATGGCTTTCCTTTAATATTCATTCGAGAAGGTGATACGGGTGATAGTCCCCGTCAGGTGCTTCACGTGTGGAAAGGTCATAGGAGACAAATACTACGAGTTTAAGGCCCGCGTTGAGAAGGGCGAGGATCCCGAGAGGGTGCTCGACGACCTCGGGATCGAAAGATACTGCTGCAGGAGGACCCTCCTCAGCCACGTCGAGCTCGTGGATAGCGCCATGAAGTACAGGGTGTATTAAAAACCGCACTTCTTGGGGGGCCGTGGGGTAGCTTGGTCTATCCTCCCGGCTTGGGGTGCCGGAGACCCGGGTTCAAATCCCGGCGGCCCCACCAAATGTTTGCAATGGATGTTTGATGCGGAATGTGGAAGGCAGGGGTGGTAGTCATGTTTAAGTATACCCGCTTTGAGAAGGCCCGTATCATCGGAGCAAGGGCCCTCCAGATAGCGATGGGTGCGCCCATACTCATCGACGTCCCAGAAGGAATCACGCCGCTCGACGCCGCGATGCTCGAGTTTGAGAAAGGAATAATCCCGCTCACCGTAATAAGGCCGAGCTGATGAGAGATGACCGTGATAGAGAACGTGATCGGCAGGGTTGCGGTGCTCAAGGGTGGCAGATACTCCGTTGAAGTAGACGTTGTGACGAGCTCTGGCTTCGGCCGCTTTGCCGCGCCCGTGGACGAGAACCCGAGCCTCTACATAGCAGAGGCTCACCGCGCTGTGAGCGAGGTCGACGAGATAATCGGGCCGGAACTCATAGGATTCGACTCGAGCGAGCAGGAGCTCATAGACAGCTACCTCTGGGAGATAGACGGCACCGAGAACTTCAGCCACATCGGGGCAAACACCGCGCTGGCGGTCTCAATAGCGGTCGCCAAAGCGGCCGCAAGCGTCAAGAGGATGCCCCTCTACAACTACATCGGCGGAACCTTCACCACCGAGCTTCCGGTTCCAATCCTTGAGATTGCGAGCGGTGAGGCCTTCGACTACTACGTCATGGTCAGGGACCTCATGGAGATAACCGACGTCGTCGATGCGGTTAACAAGGTCCTTGAACATGCAGAGGCCGGTACTGTGGAGGCCTTCTCGAAGGCCACCGAGAAAGCAACCGACGAACTCGGCCTCGAGGTTGCCCTCGGCCTCGTGCAGAGGGTTCCAATGGATATGGAGGAAGTGCTCTCCGTAGTCGAGGACAACAACGTGGCCTACATAAAGCCCCTCGGCGATGAGGGGCTGTTCCTCGAGCTAATCGCTGGCACCCACGAGGTGTTCGTTGACGGCGAGCACCTCTTCCGCGAGAAGGACATACTGGACAGGCGCTACTACAACGCCCTGTCGATAAAGCCGATAAACCTAGGCACGCTCACCGACTTATACAACCTCGTGAACGACGCGAAGTCGGAGAGGATAACCCCCATCCTCGCGGAGGCTCGCTACGAGTCCTCCGACGAGGCCCTGGCCCACGTTGCCGTGGGCCTTCGCTGTCCGGCGATGGTGCTCCGCAGGGATTCCATCGCCAAGCTGAACGAGCTTATTCGCATAGCCGAAGATTTGGGTGAAAGGGGTAGGATAATAACCTTTGAAGGATGAGGAGGTGTGAAGAATGGAGGAATACCTCGTTCCACTCGACCAGTACCTTGCTGCCGGTGTCCACATCGGAACCCAGCAGAAGACCCAGGACATGAAGAGGTTTATTTACCGTGTCAGGCAGGACGGCCTCTACGTGCTTGACGTCAGGAAGACCGACGAGAGGCTCCGCGTTGCTGGCAAGTTCCTCGCCAAGTTCGACCCCGAGAACATTCTCGCCGTCAGCGTCAGGCTCTACGGCCAGAAGCCGGTCAAGAAGTTCGGTGACGTTACCGGTGTCCGCTCGATACCCGGCCGTTTCCTCCCGGGAACCATGACCAACCCGCAGGTCAAGAACTTCATGGAGCCGGACGTCCTCATAGTCACCGACCCGAGGGCCGACCACCAGGCCATGAAGGAGGCCATCGAGATCGGCATACCGATAGTGGCCCTCGTCGACACTGAGAACTTCCTCAGCTACGTTGACGTTGCGATCCCGACCAACAACAAGGGTAGGAAGGCCCTTGCTCTCATCTACTGGATCCTCGCGAGGGAGATACTCTACAACAGGAAGGAGATCGAGAGCAGGGAGGACTTCAAGGTTCCGGTCGAGGACTTCGAGATGAGGATTATCAGGACCTGAGGGGAAGATTTTTAACGCCCCTCGCTTTACACTCCCTCGCGCGGGGGTGCCCGAGCCTGGCCAAAGGGGGCGGACTTAAGATCCGCTGCCGAAGGGCTACGCGGGTTCGAATCCCGTCCCCCGCACCAAAGCTTTAAAAGCCGAGTCGTGTAGGTGAAGACGGTTTAAGATCATGAGGTGATCACGATGGCGAGATTCCCCGAGGCTGAGGCCAGAATCTTTAGGAAGTACGTGTGCATGCGCTGCGGTGCCACTAACCCGTGGAAGGCCAAGAAGTGCAGGAAGTGCGGCTACAAGGGTCTCCGCCCGAAGGCGAGAGAGCCGCGCGGTGGAATGGGACGCTGAAGTCCCAATCTTTTGCTTCCCTATTTCTATGCTTCTCAATTCTATGCTTTTCTGGAAGACCGTGCAGAAACGCAAAAATTATTTGCGGGCGAGGTTGCCCCCTTCAGGCACCTTTCAGCTTCTCAACCATGTCCTCAAGAAAATCTATTCCATCCTCAAGGAGCCTCTCTCCCTCAGGGGTGAGCTTGTAGTACTTCCTGGAGGGTTTTCCCGTCTGGCTCTCCTGCCACTCCGCGGTAACGTACCCATCTTTCTCGAGCTTGTAGAGGACAACGTATGAGCTGACGGTCGCGGGCTCGAAGTTGAACGCCTCCCTTATCCTCTCTTTCAGTTCGTAGGCGTACATGGGCCTCTCCCGCAGTAGCCGGAGTATGTACAGCCAGAGAACCTCTTTAGTTATCTTGTTCTTGAGCCTTTCCATGGGGGTTGTCATGCTCTCACCCGACTTTTATGATCTGTAAATATTTTGGCTCCGTTTAATTTAAACGTTTTGGCAACAAGTTTTTATCCGATGAAGTGCAAGGATTTTAGGGTGGTAGAATGGAGTTCGACCTGAACGCTATGATGGGCGACATGGGAGTTGGGGCGGTGGTTGGGTTTGTAACCGGCTACGCCGTCAAAAAAATGATGAAGCTGGCACTTGCTCTCATCGGTGCCTACGTTGCCAGTTTGCTGTGGCTTGAACAGAAGGGTGTTCTCATAATCGATAAGGACAGACTCTTCAATCTCGTTGGCGACTGGACGCACGAAATAATGACCGCGAGCCAGAAGTTCATAGCTCTCCTGCCCGGTACCGCCGCTTTCGCTGGAGGCTTTGCGCTGGGATTCCACAAAGGTTAAAATCCGGCACCTGTTTATTATTTCCATGAGCTATGAACGTAGGGTCCTGCTACGTCACTCCCTGGCTTCCATAGTTGCCCTTGGAATAACGGGCCTCAGCAGGTTCCTGTATAGTGTAATAATAGCCAGACGATTTGGCGTGGACGTTCTCGGAACGGCCAATTCACTCATCTCAAAGGCGTTTTTTGTGGCAATACCGCTGAGCTTTTTTGCAGTGGCCCTCGGTAAGTATTCCTCGGAGTTCCTTGGGAGGGATGACATAGATGCCGTGCGTTCCATTACCCTGCCCGCGTTTTTGATGCCCGTTATTGGATTGTTGCTCCTTCCGCTCAACATGTACCTTTCCCTGCTGGCTGTCTTCCGCGCTGTTCAGCTGACCTTTCGGAGCTTCCTGTACGGGATTCACCGGGGGGAGCACTACGCGTATGTGATAGTGGTCTCCTTCATTGGATTTGCCTTAGGATTCCTTGTTCCCGATGTCTTTGCGCCATACCTGGTTTTCCTGGGCGTTATAGCCTTTGTCTCCGCCGTGTACCTATGGGTCGCTGGCTTTGTGGTACGGCCTCGCTGGGAATACCTCAGGCTGATGGTTACGTATTCCTCTTTCGCTTTCTTGGGAACCCTGTCGGGGGTCTTTCTGGTTCAGGGGCCCTACTTCATGAGCGAGCGTCTTCTTGGGTCTGAGGCTGCTGGAGAAGTGTCCGCTGTTCTCTCCGCAGTTTTTTTGCTGACGTACATCCCCCAGGTTCTTCAGTCCGCGATAATGCCAATGTTCTCGTATAAACACGGTCGGGCCGAGAGCGGATACGTTAAAAACCTGGCGGAGAAGGTTACGGAGTTTATAGTGTTAATCACTGGGAGTCTGGTTTTCATCCTCATGATTTTCGGCAGGGAAATTCTGTCAGCGGTCTTTGGATTTGAAATCGGCCCATCTTTCTACCTGGCCCTGATGGCCATTGAAATTTATGTGGCGTACAACCCAAGTATAGTGGCCCTCAACTCCACTGCCTACGTAAAACGCGGGACCCTGGTTTCTCTCCTTGGAGCGGGGGTGGCTCTCGTTTCATGGCTCCTTCTGGTGCCCGTTATGGGGTCTGTGGGTGTGATGGGGGGTCTTTTATTGGCGTATGCGACCATCCTTGCCGGCGTGGTTTATTACTCAAAGAGCTTGCTTGGGATCTCTCCCCATGTTTATCTCCCCCTCATTGCCGCACTGATTCTCCAAGCGAGTGTTTTCGTATCAAAGTACCTTCTCCTGATGGCGTTTGGAGTGTTCCTCTTTCTTGAGTTGCCGGTAGTCAGGTCTTTGCTTGAACTGGTTCGTGGTGTTAGTTAAGTTTATAAGTTTTCGACGGTTTATACACTCTGCCACGGTGCGGGGGTTGCCGAGCCTGGTCAAAGGCGGTGGACTCAAGATGCTCTTCTTTCGCCAAATGAAGGCCTCTCCAGTCAGAATGACAACAAAGAAGAGCCAAACACCGATAACGTTTTTACAAGAAAGGCTTTGGTGGACTCAACGGCCAAGATCCACTACGGTCGTGATAGACAGAAGTACGCTGAATGGGTGAAGAGGCGCACGCCGAGCATGGCCAAGAAGTATATTCCTCTGCTGGACAAATACCTCTGGGGGAAGAAGGCCAACACTCCAGAAGAGCTAAGGAGGATAATTGAGTCAATACCTCCAACAAAGAAAGGCAATCCCAACCGTCACGCCTACCTTGCGATAAGGAGCTACATAAACTTCTTGGTAGATACAGGAAGGATCAGAAAGAGCGAGGCCATTGACTTCAAGGCTGTCATCCCAAACATCAAGACCAACGCGAGAGCTGAGTCGGCCAAGGTGATAACCGTCGAGGACATCAGGGAGATGTTCAGCCAGCTGAAGGGGAAGAATGAGACTATTCTAAGAGCGCGAAAACTTTACCTCAAGCTTCTTGCCTTTACAGGCCTTCGCGGTGATGAGGTTAGGGAGCTGATGAACCAGTTCGATCCAAGGGTTGTGGATGAAACCTTCAAGGCATTTGGCCTGCCAGAAGAGTGGCGAGAAAAGATAGCGGTTTACGACATGGAGAGGGTCAAACTGAGGACCCGGAGGCATGGAACTAAGAGGGGATACGTAGCGGTGTTCCCTGTGGAGCTAGTTAGAGAGCTGGAGTGGTTCAGGCGCACAGGCTATAAACTGACGGCCGATAATTCCGACAAACACAAGCTTTTCAGGGATTATAGAAAGGTGAAGGACCTCGCCTTGCTGAGGAAGTTCTGGCAGAACTTCATGAACGACAACGTGATGAGCATCGTCCCAAACCCGCCGGCTGATGCTTTTCACTTGATAGAATTCCTCCAGGGAAGAGCGCCAAAGACGGTTGGAGGCAGGAATTATCGCTGGAACGTCAGGAACGCGGTGAGGATCTACTATTATATGGTTGATACGCTGAAAGAAGAGCTGGGGATTTTGGAACTTTAAGGTGAATGTTCGCCTTCTTCAGCTAAGCCTTCTTCCTCTTTTTCTTACACTTCTCCGCAGTCTTAGGATATGCTGAGCTTAAATAACTCTGGAATTCCCTCGCAGTCATAACATTGAAGTAATGTTGCCGTATCTTGGCCTTCCCTGTCTTACCTCCCGATACAACAAAATTTCCAAAGTGGCCGGTGTTCTGAGTGAGGAGAAACTTCGCCTTTGCCGAGTAAACAACATTGAGGAATTTAATATCCGACTCATCCTTAATAATCCTGATTATTGACTGATCCTTTGAGAAGTCCACCTTAGGCTTGATTTTCTTAGAATTCTGTTGTATGATTCTGATAAGTTCATCCGCAAGAGCCAAGACACCTTTCCGGTTTGTTTTTGAAGCTACTTCCATGGCAATAAAAGCGAGGGTGAACTTCATTTCCTCAATGACCTCACTGGAAACGTAGTTCTCAAGAACCTTTTCTCTAAGACAAGTAAGACAGAACCAAGCTGGACTCCTTGAGGGGGAGCGGGATTTAAGAGCGCTCACTAAAATAGAAGTATCAAATACCGTCCTGATTTTACTCCTCGGCATGAATCACACCAGTCCGGCCTTTTTCATTTTGGCTTCAATCCGCTTAAACTTCTTGTAGGACTTCCTAACCTCGCTCATTATCGCCTGAACACTCTTTGAAGTTTTCAGAGATTCAGGTTTTGTTTTCTCAGAGAACTCACCAGTCCCAAGTTTATCCATTACTGCCTTGACCTCGATAAACCATGCTACATCTTCAGGCTTTTCATGAATCTTATTGGCTATTAAAGTGATGAGATCGGTTGCAACCTCCTCACCCGAGAGGAATCTAAACCTAATGTTTGTGGCCACTTTTTCCACCATCCTAACTTTCGTCTTCTCACTCTTAAGATTAACTCTCGACGCCATTTAGAACCCTCCAGATTTTATCATATAACGTGGATTATAAGAAAAAGAAAGAATCACGGAAGCGGATTAAACGCTATTAACCCGTCTAGGATATAGCGTATGTAAACATCCGTTACTTTATACGAATATGACGAGTAGATATATATGTAGAATCTAAGACGTTTCTCGAACTCTGATGGGAACCACACTAACTTAAAGACAGAAGGGACGGTAGTTGTAGAATAAAAAGCACCTGCACCTGTGAATTCAGCGTATATTCTCGTCGTTGGAGTATCCCCACCTGACCAGTCCCTCGAAGTCCAATTAATAATTCCAGCGAGGAAAACATTGTTTGCTTCAGCTCCGGACAGAGGTACACTTACATTCCAAGTTTTACTACCCTTACTGGTGTGGTACCATCCCACGGAAAGTAATAGTTGTGGTGCAAGAGATGAAACAATACCCTGTGTATCACTCTCTTTTTTTGTTGAATTCATTGTAAGTGTGAGATTTCCGAGTTTTCCGGTAGCAGGCTGGCCTGTACTTGTGGAAAAGCACGTATTGTCCCAGTAATCAACGATAAATGCGCTGTCGTCCGGGTAATCGCTACTAACCCACGTCAGGTCAGCATTCTGGATATAGTAATTGATAGTTAATTGTATTGTATCCGTCCCGAATAACCCTGTGTAATCAGAGTTTGAATAATAGCTAACTTTGAGAGTTATCGCATCCTTCATTGTCCCCGCTGGGTTAATCCCTGGCAGTAAGTCTTCCGAAACCACCAGCGTAGAGTTAGCGTTCACAGAATACTGCTTTATCGTCGTCCCGTCTGCAAAAGTAAAGTTTGAATTCCCTGCATCAATGATTTCAACCTCTACGTAAGTTGTTTTTGATTTTGGGTTCGCTATACTGAATTTAACCGGGACTGCATATGAATCCACCTGCTCGTTATGATACTTTACCATACCCGTATTAAGCTGATACATAATTACCACCTTCCCCAATTACGAGTAGATAAAGGATAGTTCCTGAGGTCGTGCCTCCAGAGGCGTTTTCAATAAACATTATCCCAGACCCCGTGTTTCCGCTTGGTGTTATGCTCACTAAGTTATGTTTAAGCACACGACTGCCACCAGCGCCTTTTATTAATAAGGTCATAAGCCTCACCGCTCAGATGTAGCTAATGTTCACTAAAACCGTGTCCGATATTGTGATACCCGGCTTTGGTTCAACCTCGACGACGATTTTTCTAACGGCCTCTTTTGGGATCGGCTGAATAAACACCTGTCCGTTCAATCCCGGCATGAACTTATGCTCCCAGAACGGTTTGGTGTCCCCAAATTTATAGATTTTAACCGTTACATAGTCATCGTTTCCATGACTCGCGGTAATCGCACAAATTCTAACTGGGGTTCCAAAGTCCCAGTTAGTAGACCTCTCGGTGTCGGTTAGTTCGATTGGTATGTTATCAGCCGGCTCGAAGTAGGCATTCACCTTAACCTCGCTCATTTTCCATACCTCCTCGCGTACCAGGTTGCGATTTTAACCACTATGATAATCCCCACGATGGGGAGAAGCAGCTTCCACCATTCAACTCTATCCCTCTGGGGTTCGGCTGGAGATTTTGGTTCAATATCCTTCTTCTTTGGAAGGGAGAGCTTGAACCCGCCGACGCGCTTAACTACCTCGCTTTTACCCTCCGGCGCTGGAGTGGCCACCGGCATCACGAAGTCAATCAGGTTAACCCCGCTCATTTCACCCACCCATTCTCAAGCCTGCTTATCCTTCTCTCATGGTTGTATATCCTCTCCTCAAGCTCCCTCAGAGTAGCCACTGTGTCCTTTAACATGAGTTCGTTTGACCGGACTTTGGCATAAACGCCGAGCATTGCGGTAAGCACAACGCTACTGAGTGCAGCTATAACCTCAGTCGGAACCTCCATTTACCTCACCCTCTCGATGAACTTCTTAAACTCGATTTGAAAAGCAACCCACAAGACAAAGAGGATTAGCGCCTAGACTATTGTATCCCTGTCTATTTTCATGCTCCCACCTCACCGCGCGTAGATCGGCGTCCTGATGGGAAGAATATGACGGGTTGGAGGAATCCCAGGTTTTGGCTTTGGTTTGGGGGTGATTACCGGAGTGTAGCCGATGACGATTCCCCCGCCTGGCGTCTTCGGGTAAACTTCGCGAATCAATTGGTCCTGTTCCGGAAGCGGGAGAGGCTTTAGCCAGGGTCTCTTGGTGTCTTTCATAACGTCCAGCTTTGGAGTGGCCTTGTCCGGGTTCTTCTTTCTCCACTCTTCCTTTTTCCTCTCCAGCTCGCGGCCATACTTAACTATCTGGTCGAGACTCATCTGATTCGGGTCTTTCCCTGCCGCCTTCAAAGCCGCTTTAACCCCCTCAAGCCATGCGTTGAACTGCGCGTAGGTCGAGAACCCATACTTCATAGCCAAAGCATCGAGGTCATTAACTGGCTTGCTTGAGTAAGGGGACTTAACGAGGGTGTTCTTAACCGTCTCGATATAAGTAGAACCTGCGTAAGTCTTCGTTTCCCCAGGCTTCACCGTATCCCCGTATTTGTGTAGATTCCCCTTCTCATCCACTCCCGCGTTTCCAGGCTCCCACTCGGGACCGCCATAGTGAACGCGCGTCTTCGCCGCGTTTCCCTCTGGAGTCCCCGGCTGGGTTATCATCGTCCAGATGTCCTCGCCGGTTTGCCTAAACTTCTCCGGCGCCTGCTCGAGGTCATTTTTGAGGTCATTCCCAAAGTCCTCAGCCTTCTTTGCGAGGTCTTCAATGTGCTTCCCTGCGTCCTTGAACATTCCGAACATCTTATACATCATATAGATGATGAAGACGAACGCCAGGAAGTAAAGGACTATCTGAAGAACCGTCCCCACGTTGTCCCTCTCCTTCCATGCCACGATAGCCGGGACTGCCATTTTAACCCCTCCTCATGAAGTAGTAAAGAACCGCGAGACCCAGGAGTCCCAGGCCGACCTTCCTAAGGTCAATCCCCCTCCCCTGCTGAACCGCGGTGGTGTGGACGGTGTGAGGCTCGGCGTTGGTCGGAACCCTCGTCGCCACGATGGTCGGCTTTGGCTCAGGCTCTGGAACGCTCTTAACCCCAGTGTTCCTCTCCAGCTTTTCGAGGACGGGTCTAGGCTTAGGAGTGGGTATTGGCTTTGGTTCAGGCTTTGGCAGGATCCTCTTCCCATCAGAATAGAACCCCTTAGTGTTCCTCACCACCATGCTCCTCAGCGTGTCCTCATACTTCTTCTTCGCATCAGGGATATACGGGTGCTCCCTCGCATCCCACGCCTGGGTGAGAACCACCTCAAGCTCGTGATACCTCGGGTCGTATTTGGTCGAACCGGTCAGCCTCTTCCGCAACTTTGCAATTGCCTCCGGCTGGGACTTCGAAGAGTTCACGATGTCCTGGATTTCCTTGAGTCCAATTCCGTACTTCCGCCTGAGAACCTCGTCCGGGGATGGCGGTCTGGGTGGGATGTCCCTAACGTTGCGCGGCTTCTTCTCACGGATGTTCAGAAGCTTCCCCCCAGGGTGCGCTCGCTTCCACGCCTCCATCTCCTCCCTGGATGAAAAGTACTTTACCCCAACTCGTCCACCGGGTAGCACATAACTCGCCGTGAATCCCATTTTAACCACCTCAAAACTGATTTAAGCCTCTGATTCAAACCGGCTGATTAAAAGAGAAAGAAAAGTCACTTTCTCCTGCCGCTCTTCTTCCTCCTGGAACGGCGAGTCCTGCGGTGAGTCTTCCTTTTCCTAGCCATCCCAATCGCCTCAGAGGCTGATAACCTGCGGGACAACCTCGTGGCTTATGTAGCGAACCTTTCCGCTCGCGGTCGCCTTAAGTGCTATCTTAAAGGTTCCTGAACTCTCCTCCCTGAGGTCAAGGCCGCCTATCACGACCTCCTGGTCGTAATCGAACATGGTCATGCCGTCAGGGACGCTCGGCAGCTTGTACTGAATCTTGTCCAGCTCGCGGCTGGTGGCATAGTCAATCTTGTAAAGCTGAATCTTCGCCGGCCTCGTCCTGACGAGTGCATACTTATCGACTATATCAGCTCTCGCTCCGCTGTCGTCGTAGAACACGAGAAGCGCGCGCTTAAGGACTGAACCGACCGGAAGCTCAAAGACCTCCGTAAGCTCGCCAAGCGCGTTGAAGGATTTTTCAATCGCGTAGACCTTCGGCTCCTCGATGAAGAGTTCGCCGTATTCAGCACCGGCATAGGTCATAACGTACTCTTCCCCGTTCTCATAAACCTCTTTGTCCAGGGTTATCTTTATGCTCGCATCGCTCAGGCTAACGTCGGTGGTTATGCTGGTGTTCCACTCAACCTTGATCTGAAGCTGATCCTTTATGAGTGCATGAATCTTCCCAGCGTCCAGCATGATAAGGAACTGGACGCTCTTGGTTCCACTCGCGGGAACGGTAACCGTGCCGGAAAGGTCGAGTGCCTTTCCGTGAGTGCCGTAGATGTTTATATAAGCTATGTCAGTCCCCTTAAGTGCGTAGTGAACAACGTTACCGTTAGAAACGACCCTGATTTCATTAATCGCCTTCAGAACGTCCTCCATCGTGATGTTAGCGTCAGCGGCTCCACCATTGCTGAGGGTTATGCTCGCGAGAAGCGCGATGCTGTCAATGACCCCGTTGCGCGGGATGTCCACGCTCTTCACCTGCAGGGTGAGAACGTCATCAAGGGTTTCCTTCACCTTATACACTTTTCACACCTCCCTGGTCTCGCTGCCGCGCCTTTAGACCTTCAGCATCTTCTTCAGCCACTTCTCCCAGACGAACAGCGCAACTATAACGCTCACCATGTTCACCAGAAAGTCTCCCGTAAAGATCTCCTTCCAATCCATCTCGCTCACCTCGCGGTTGATTTTATGAGGCCTTACGGCCTCGCCATAGAATAAGCTCCCAGGATATTTAAGCAATGTAACTAAAAACTGAAGAAAAGTGGAGAAACTGGAGAAAACGGCCTAACTCGCGTTTTTGGCCTGATGATACAGGTGCTTGATGACCATGCTGACCGAAACGTCCTTCTCGCTCACGCCGAGCTTCCTCACCAGCTCGCCACGGACCCTCTCAACAATCTCCTTCGCCTCGCGGTCGAGGTAAACACCCATCCCGCTCACCTCTCTATCCTCCTCTCTCAAATATAAAACCCTAACGCCAGCCAGACCAGGAAAGCCAGGCCGTAAACATAGCCAATGAGAAACTCCACCACGTCCCCAAGGGTTGCCGTTGGATTCTCATTCTCACGGACCTCATAGGCCGTGAAGATTACGAGGACCAGCAGGCTCCAACCCAACAGGAACGCACTGAAAAAACCGAGGACCGCATGGAGGATGGAACGCTTATCATCAAAAAGATAAAGCTTCGCCAAGGCCATCACCCAAAATGCCTCGTCCTCCTAACTACCAGCTCCCTCTTGATAATCCGCGTCCTATTCGGCGGGATAAACTCAATCAAATCATGCTCCCTCAGCCGGTCGTTCAGCTCGCTGAACCCAGGGATCATCCGATTGAGGTAAATCACATCATTCGGCACATAGTGCTGGAAGATGAAATGCCTCTGCGCCTGCCGGAAAAGCAGCTTCGGGAAGTCAGCAATGGACTGCGTAATCGCCACCGTGTAAAGCTTCCCATCGCGGCCTTCCCTGAACAACTGCTCCAACTCCTTCCCCGGCCTCCTGGAGGAAGGATTATACCTATGAGCCTCCTCCACCACAATGATCCTATCCCGATCCCTCCTGAACAGCTCATCCAGAAGCGGCTTGTAGTACTGTTCCACGAGACCGTCCACACCAATCCTGCTGATCGTCCCCCTCGTCGGAACCACGAGGACCTGGTCAAAATCAATAAGCTTCCTCCAGTTGTACCTAGTACCCACCTTCACCTTGAGGAGCCGAACACCTGGAAGGGTAACCAGGCCGATATGGTTCTTAACCTTCGTGTCCAGGACGATGAACCGCCGACCCCGCTCGTAAGCCTGTTCAATAAGCCACCCCGCGAAAAAGCTCTTCCCGCTCCCAGTGTTCCCATAAATCAGGTCAATCGACCAGGACGGAATATCAACGTCCAGAATCGCCAAGGTATCACCTCCAGAAAAAGAGATTAAGAGCCAAGGTTCTTCCGAATCTTCGCCAGAAGCTCACTCTCAGGCTTTTCCGGCTCCTTCGGCTTAGCACTCTCACGCAAAGCCTCCATCTCGGTCTTCACCGGCCTCTCCTCCCTCTTCCCCTCGCTCGAAAGTTCCTTCGCAGAGGTCCTGGACGGAAGTTCCTTCGACTCCTGGCCTTTTCCCCCGCCGGCCTTGGCCTTCTTCACCGCACTCTTATACATCCACGTCAGGAACAGCAGGGACCCAGCGCCAACTAAAAGGCCAAACTTCCCGCTCACCTGCAGAACCTGACCCTCAACCTTCTCCAGATACCAGAGACCGGAGTTAAAGCTCGGCCGGCCAATGTCCCACCAGATGGAAAAGTCCACATCCACCCCTGCCTCCTTCGCCTTCCTCTCCAGCGTCCTCACGTAGTAGTTCGCCAGGACCGTAAGCTGGTGGTCCTTCTCGGCGAACTCATCCAGCCTCGCGTTGAACTCCTCCTCACTCATCAGGCCTGAAGTCCCGGCAACCTCTTCAACCTCGGCCTCCTCCTCATTCAGCAGCTCCTCGACTTCCTTGAGGTCCTTATCAACGTCCTCGACCAAGGCCGTGATGTCCTTCTCGTCCAGGACGACCTCTTGAGCAACGGCCTCCTCACTCATTCCCCTCACACTCCGGGAATAGTCTAATAACTGGGACTCCCGCCGTTAAGTCGTCCAGTCTCACCGCCATCACCGCGATGGCACACCGGCCATTGGCCAGATACCACATGCACTCATGGCGCAGGCATTCTCTGTTTATCAGCGGACAAAAACGCTTAACCGGCTCTTTTGGTTCCACCCTCAAAAGCACCCCACTCACTCTCCCACCACCTTGAAGCTCGCCACAAGCCTAAGCTTCCTCTCCTCCCCCAGCTCAATCACCAGGGAATTCCTGTCCTCCACGTGCTTCACCCTCGCCTTGCCGAGGAGAGTCATGATGGCATCCTGAAAGTCCCCGCTCTCCGGCGGTTCAACGTCAGTCTCATTCAAAGCCTCCAGCAGGGAATCAACCCACTCTTTAAGCCTCTTCACCTTCACGGCAGTAACAGGGTTCGCCATCGCCATGGCCAGCTTCGCCTTATCAAACACTTTCAACCCCTCCTTAAGTTGCTCTCAATCTTCCCAAGAACCGGACTCGACCGGACGACCGGCTTGTCCTCCTCCTTGGCATCCTTCAACGCGCCGAGCCTCTTCAAGTGCCTGAACATCTCATCAAACCAGCCAACCTTATAGAGATAGTACGCAAAAGCCAGGCCAACTCCAACAGCGTAAACCTTCCACGACAGCTTAGGCCTCGGCAGAGAAAACCGCTTCACCCTTTCACCCTTCACCTTCTCACCCTTCTTATCACCCGATTTCACCCGGGAGACCTTGGGTGAATCACCCTTTTTCACCGGGGGATTTTGGGTGATTTTGGGGGAATCACCCATTTTCACCTTATTTCCCCCATTTTCACCCGGTGATTCACCCATTTTCACCCCTTCACCGGGGGAAACTTCACCCTCTTTCACCGATTTCCCCCCAGTTTCACCGTCTTTCACCCCCGCAGCCTCTACCTTTTCTCCACTCTCCTGCTTCCTCTTCCCCAGAATCTCCTCCTGCTTCTCCTGCGGAAGCTTCAGAAAGTCCTCGTAAAGCATTACCCTCTTAGACTTGCACACAGAACACTGCGGCTTCTTCGCACGGCTCCAGAACTTGTTCCCACAGCGAAGACAGATGTAAAGCCTTCTCCCGCTCGCGTCCTCCACCAGTCTCACCACCTTTCACCCAATTTCCCCCCGTTTCACCCGGGGATTTCACCCACTTTCACCCTTTCACCGGGGGATTTCCCCCTCAATCACCCATTTTCACCCTTCACCATTTAAGCAGTGTAACAAAAAACTGGAGAAACCGGGAGAAATCTCCCGGCTCACCAGAACTTCCACCACGGTTTCCTTTTCCGATAATGAACCTCCATGCCGTTCACCTGCTCGAGAATCCCAGCCTCTTCTAGCTCATTCTCCAAAGCCTCCCTTACCACGTCGCTCACAGTAACTCCACGGCTCCCAGCCAAGGCCCTGACCCGCTCATAAAACTCCGGCTCAACTCTCGCCGAGACGGTCTTAGACCTCATCTTTCTCACCTCACGCAGTCAGCCGATAACGGCCGGCCTCCGTCTCAGTCAACTTCCCCATCATCACCAGGTCCCTGAGGACCACAACCACCTTCTCCCGCGGATACCCCCTATCAGTCAGAGACTTCACTACAGCATCCCACGGAACACCATTCGGGAACAAAGGTGAGAGTTCTTTTAGCAAGTCAATCACCCTCTCCTGGAGATCCAGCACATCACTCGGCACCCCAACCTCGAGGATAGCCAGATCGTACTGATCAGTCTCAGGATCATAGGCAATCATCCTGATCGAAGACTCAAAGAGGCCAACGGCCCTCTCAACATCAACAGGCTCCACCGTCTCACTCAGCCTCAGCTTAGCAAATGCCTCCGCAATCCTCATAAGGCCATTGAAATAGCGCAGATTCAGCGCGATTTTCCCGCTCTTATACTTCCTCCTCAGCTCCTTGAAGCCAGCCTTAATGGCCTCCTTAGCCTCCGCCGAGAACCTCGGCCTCAAACTCCTCGCGTAAACGAAGAACTTCCTCAGCAGGTCCTCAGGTATAGGACCAGATGCTCCCGCATCATTCACCTCCATCACATAGTCCAGGACATCATCCCCCTCCTGGTAATCATCCAGGACAACAAAAGCCAGGTCAAAGCGATTAAGAAGCGTCGGCGGAAAGTCAATCTGCTCAATCACCGTCTTATTCCTGTCAAACTTCCCACCCTTTGGGTTAGCAGTTGCCATGATCGTCGTGTCAATCCTGAGGACCACATTAATCCCGGCCTTGTTGATCGGAATAAGTTGTTGTTCCATGGCCGTGTGTAAAGCCTTCCTCTCATCCTCCTTCATCTTCTCCAGCTCATCAATAAGGCACACTCCCCCACTCGCCAGAACCAAAGCACCGCCAACGATCATCCAGTCCCCCCTACTGACCTCGTTCCTCCTGACCGTTGCCGTAAGGCCAACACCACTCGACCCAGGACCAGAGGCAAAGATCGCCTTAGGCGCAACCCTCTCCACGGCCCTCAACAGCTCAGTCTTACCGCACCCAGGATCGCCAACGAACAAGAGGTGGATATGACCTCTCGGCTTCGCCTGAGTCGGGACACCACCAACAATAGACACAGCCGCACCCAACTTCTCCCTCTCCAGGCCGTAAAGATTCGGAGCAATCGAAGAAGCCACCACGTAAGGTAGCTTATCCCCATGCACCCTCGCCAGCTCCCTGACCCTCCTCAAATCCTCCTCGCTCAGCTCCTCAACACTCATGGCCTTGTCCAGAACCTCCACATGATTCACCTCCAGAACCCGCTCATAGACCGGGAGATCATCCTTCTTGTAAACACGCTCCCTGACGATAGCGCTCAACCTCACCCTCATACCACCCTTCAAAATCCCAGCCTGAGGACCAATCACGTAAGCCAGCCTCTCCGACGGCTCACCACCCTCCAAATCCTCAGGCGAATCCTGCACCTTGAAAAACTGGAAATCCAACTTATCACTCTCCTCCTCGAGCAGTTCAACGTTCCTCGAGCCACAGGCCTCACACCTCTTCGGCCTCACCAGAGGCTTCAGAGGCTGTTGCAACCTCGCCATCCTCGCACCGCAATCCAAACACACGAACACCGCCTTCCTGTAAAACGACCGAACATTGCTCACCCCCGTAACAAGACCCTTAATCTCAACCAGCTTGCCAACATGCTCCGCTCTAACATCATCAGGCTTCAGCTTGTCCCTGAGGTTCGTGAAGTGAACTGACCACTCACCCCTGGTCTCGACCATCAGATCCTCCTCAATGAACCGCCTCAAGGCATCGTTGAAGGCCTTAATAGCGACAACAGGACGCTCGACAACGGCCTCCGCCAGCTGAGGTAGGATAGAATTCAACTCCATCCAATCCACAACGATAAATCGATCCTTTGAAGCAGCCAAAGCCTCCTCAACCTTATCCCTGTAAAACTCCCTGAGGAACTCACGAGCGAGATTCACCAAATCCTCATGGTCCTTAGCCTTGGCCTCCTCCAGCTCCCTGAGCTTAGCCTCAACCTGAAGAACGTTCAGGATTTCTTCAATAGCCTCAGACTTCAGCTCATAGTAGGTAATGCCAAGCTCCTTGTCCTTCACCTCGAGGACGTTGGTCCTATCCTTCTTCAGCATGGACAAAGCCACACGAAGGGAACTCGCAGAATAACCAAGCTCCCTGTTATACTCCTCCATCAGCTCCTTCAGTTTAGTAACCGATAACCTACCATGCCTCCAGAGAACATAGTAAGGCAAAGCATCACGAGGTCTCTCCAGATTGAATGCTTTCTGGATTACATTAAAAATTGCTCCAAATTGTTCCGAAGCCGATTCCGATGTTCCAATCTGTTCCGTTCCGTTTGGAACACTTATCTCGCCTTCATTCTCCGAAATCTCGCTGGACAACTCCGGAACATTTTGCTCCAAAACCTTATCTCTCTCACTCATTCTCTCACCCTCTCGCACGATTTTGAAAGATTTTTGCAAAGAAAAGAAAGCATGGTCAGGACCTCCTCACGAGATGGGTGAGGTCCTCGACGTGGAGTTTTGTGCTGACTATGGCATCGGCCAGTTGTTCTGGGTCTTGTGGCGCTCTGGCGTGTATCACGGCGACGGGTTTTCCTTCCTCGTTCACAATTTCGACGCCGAGAAGTTCTCCGAGTTCGTAAACGGCGCTGAAGTCGTAAATTTCGACCTCCAGAACTTTCGCCACTTGGAACTTCATAGCCATAGGCTTCACCTTTTGGACATTGTGCAAATCGTGCATATATTGCACATTTTGGTATTTAAGGTTTTCCAGTATTGGCAGAAAAGGCTTATATATCACAATGTGCAGTATGTAGTGGTGGTGAACATGGCGAAGTTTGAGCGGATCTCCGAGGATATTGAGTTCATTGCCAAAGTGGACAAGCAGGGCAGGATTCTGATCCCTCTCGACATCCGCAGAATGCTGGATATTAGCGGTGGGGAGACCTACGTAAAGGTGAAACTGGTCGGGATCATGAGGAAGGAGTGAGTTCTTATGGAGCTCCCGGAGTTTAGGAAACTCCCTGAAGAGGTCGAGTGGATTGCTCGGATTGACGTTAAGGGTCGTATCATTATCCCGAGCGAGATTAGAGAGGTTTTTAACCTGAATTCTGGCGATTACGTGAAGGTTAGGCTCGTTGGAATCCTTGAGAAGGACAAGGAATGAGGTCATTCTCTCACCTCTCCATCAGCTTCTTTAGGAAGCGGTGGACCATCTCGCCGTGGTTGTAGCGTTCGGCCTTGTCCAGTGGAAGGAGAACTATCTTCCTCCCGTCGGCGAGTTTTCTCCTCACGGCGAGGTCTCTCTCGACCTTCCAGACGAGCCACTTAACCCGTGTCTTGACCACGTAGAAGACGGGAACGCCGAGGTAGCTGCCGAGGTCCTCAAGGAAAGTGTACTGGAGTTCATCAAAGATGGCGTAGCCGTCATCTTCCTGGAGCTGGTGGCGGTTTTTGACCTCGAGGAGTGCTATCGGCAGGCCGTTCTTGAAGTCCCAGATGAGCATGTCCACGTCGAAGACGCCGATCCTTGTGATGCCGTACTTTTCTTTTGCCTCCTGGACAAGGTCTGAGAACTCCTCGTGTGCAGTAAATCCATGAAGCTGGTTGAAAATGGCGCTTATGGTCTGCCTCCTTACCCTCCTGATCTCCCTATTGGTTGTGATGAGGTTTCTCCTGTCGCCGTCGTTGGTCATTCAGTATCCCTCCTTTCCGGCCGGAGCATGGCCGTGATTTCGTATCGGTAATGTAGCACGCTACCAACGTGTGCCTGCGAACGGAGATATTCCAAAAGCAGCTCATCAGAACCGAGGATCGTCACCCCGTCGTACTCCCAGCACTTTGTTATTTCATTGAACTTGTATCTGATAACGACCCACTCGGTCATGCTACCACCACCGCCTCGGGGAAGCTCTCGCGTGTGAGTTTGAGAGAATCGGCCGGCACGTGGAGGACGAGTTTTATCTTCTCTTCTTCGAGCTCGATGTTGGCCACCTGGACTGGAACAAGGGTTCTCAGTTCATCGACTTTCTCAAGCGCCTGGCTGAAGTCCTTGAGCCTCTCCAGTTCAAAATATGTGATTAGAAGCGGCATTGCGGCTCACCCCATCATGCCGGCTCGACGAGCTTCTTGAGGTATTCAATCTCCTCCTGCCAGAAGACCTGTGTTTCCCTGTTGGTGGACTCAAGCGCTTCAAGAACTTCCCCTGGGAAAACTTTGAAGCTGTAGTTCTTCCGGGTTGGGTGTTCTCCGGCCAGGAACTGGATGAGTTCTTCGAAGCTTTCGAACTTCTCCGTCTCGCTGCTACTCGTGTAGCCTGAGAAGTGCTTCTCCACGTACCTGGCTGAGTAGCCGGGCCGGCGCTTGTATTTTCTCAGCACCCAGTACGCGTTGGCTGAATGTCTAAATCCTCCGAGCTGGCTCGCGAGAACCCACACAACGTTTATCTCAGTCATACTCTCACCTTCCCGTAAAACCTGCGGACTGAGAAGTTCGAAAAAGGAAAGCTCTGCTTGACAATGAAGCGCGCCATTTCCTCGGCTTCTTCCCGCGTTTTGGCCTTGATTATGATGTCTCGTCTCTTGCCGTTGTTGTGGATCCTCACACGCCAGGCCTTCATGACTGGTGGTCTGCCGCGCTTCCTCATGCTCTCACCGTCCTTGCTTCGTTCTCCGGATTCTTATGCTGTGTAACAGAATTCTGGAGAAATCTCCCGATTTCTCCCGCCGGCATGAAGTCCTTGTAGAGGTCGGCCAGGTAGAAGAGGCCGTCCTCGTCGATGACCCACTCGGCTTCGTCGAGCTTCTTCATGGCCTTCCTGAGGGAAAGCTCCCTCAACTCAAACACCGAAACAACGCGCATTCAGACCACCTCAAAACGAATGTTCTTGACGACGACCTCCAGAACAATCCGAACACGAGACCCATTCCTCAAAACAAGCTCAACGGAAGGCTCTGAATCCTCACGCTCCTCCTCAGAATCCTCGACCTCTCCCTCGTCCTCTTCGTCATCGCTGTCCTCGTAGTATCCATGAGCCTCAAGCCATTCCTCTACAACCCTGTCAAAACGCTCGGCGTACTCCCTGGCTACTGACTCATTCTCCAGAATCTCAACGGCTTTGGAATAGACCTCAGGCCTAAGTCGTAACCTATCACCATCGAACTCACAGAGTTTCCTTAGAGCCTGAGCGATGTTACCGTTGATTGTGCTTTCGGCGTAGCCGTATTTCTCTTGTAGGTATGTTGAAATGGCGTCCCAAGTGCTCCACTCGTTGTCTCTCTGGAGGAAGAATAGCATAACCCTCGCTGGAGCCAAGGTTCTGAAGGTTTGGATTATGTCGAGTAGGTAGACAATGTCAATTGCATTTACGTCCTTGTCCTTTGCTTGCTCGTCAAAAGCTAAGGTTCTTAGTGCCTTGAACCTCACATCGTCCACATCTGGAAGTCTTGTCCAGTCTTTCCACTTCATGGACACCACCCAGGTAAAGTTTACCGAAATTAACCTAAGTTAGGTAAGTATTTATTAGTTTCGGTAAACTTTACCTCATTTTGACGAGAACCAGCAAGTTATATAGGCAATCTGCCAAAAATCGGGGTAAGAAACCTAAAATCTTATAATACTGAACACTCAAACCTAAAAATGGGGGTGAATCCATATGGCGGGAAAAAGAAAGGCGGAGTTTTATGTTAGGGTCGTGAAAAACGGTAGGATAACCATTCCATCTCAAATAAGGCATACTCTTGGGATCAAAGATGGCTCTGTTATAAAAGTAATAGTATTTGAGCCTGATGAGAAGGAGTCCAGGGGTTGATATTAGTATGCCAAGACCAAAAAAAGAGAATGTGAAGATAAAATATGAGCCGGTGAATATTAAATTGGAACTCAGAGTTGGGGATGCTGGTAGGATCACGATCCCAAAGGTCATTCAGGAATCATATGGAATAAAGAAGGGTAAGTACGTCAAGATCAAAATCTTAGAAGTTGGCGAGCCTGTTAGGAGTAAGGCTTGAGGTTGTTCCGGTGGAGGGTTGGGGGTTTTATTGTTTTTTGTTTAGGTACATTGCGATGAGTGCGAGGAGGAGGAATATTGCGACGAGTGCCGCGAAGTCGCGTTCTTCTTCGGCGATTTTCTTCTCTTTTTCAAGGATTTCTATGAGTTCTTGGGCTTCTTCGGGGGTGAGTGTTCCTTTTTGTAGTTTTTCGGTGAGTTCTCTTCTTCTTTGGACTTCTTCTTGTGTTAGTTTAGTCATTGTTCTCGGCCTCCTTGAATTTGTCTTTTCTCGAAGTCTGCGAGTTCTTTTTGAATTAGGGTCATAAGTTGTTGGGGTAGATCTTGGAGGTTTTGTTCTACTTTGGCGGTTCTTTCTTTTAGGTCTCTTATGTCTTGGTCTATGTCTTTGAGGTGTTGGTCTATGGTGTCAAAGCGTTTTTCGATGCTGTCGAAGCGTTTTTCGAAGTCGGTGTTTATTTTGTCTTCTGCCACTCCGATTCTGCTGTATATGTTCATTAGGAGTTGGAGGAAGTGTATTGTGACTCCGACTGTTACGCCTGCTACTATGTACCCGACCCAGTACTCAAGGTTCATTAGATTCACCAGGGTTGTTTAAGATGAACATTCTAAAAAGTTGTTTCTCGTGAGGGAGGAGGCCGAGGGTTGAGGTCGTTGTGGTGGGTTTTCACTTTCTTTTCGTCATGTGTCGTCCCTGGTCGTAGGTCCTGCTGCCGAGTTGCTGCTGGATCTGGACAAAAAGAAGGCACGAGCGGGCTTTTTTGGTGTTCTTTTCTGTACTTTACGACGGGTGTCGGGTTAAAGTTGTTCAATTCGCAAGGCTTTTAGGCTAAAAATTTATAAAGTCTGGTGGGTGTTTTCGTCATGGTAAAATCGTCTGGTGTGTCCGGACACTCCCATGCGGGAGAGCAGGAGCAGGCCGGAGCGCAGAAGCGGAGGAAGCCTAGGCGCCTTTCACCGCGTCTGCACATTACGCTACCGCCAGAGATATACAGGAAGGCCAAGGAGCGCTGGGAGAACGTGAGCCAAATCGTGGCGAAGCTCCTTGAGGTGGCTTTGTCTGAGGATTTGACGGTCGAGGAGGTCGTGACGGCCGTAACGCTCGTTAGGAGCGGCGCTTTGGTGGTGAATTCGCCTTTGGGTGCGGGGGTTGCCGAGCCTGGTCAAAGGCGGTGGACTCAAGATCCACTCCCGCAGGGGTTCAGGGGTTCAAATCCCCTCCCCCGCACTACAGTTCCTTCTCAAGAACGTGTTCTGACGACTTTCTGGAAATGTCTACCGCTTTGAAGAGTGTTGTTTGAAAGAATTAAGCGGTGATAAGTTGCGCGCCTCCATATCGGGGGTCAAGATGAGGGTGTGAATTTTTGAATTCGGACTCAACGCAGAACAGGTTATGGCGGACCGGCGGGGATTCGAACCCCGGACCTGCGGCTTAGGAGGCCGCCGCCCTATCCTAGCTAGGCTACCGGTCCACTGCCCGCTATTCCCTCCAAGGGAAGGGTATTTAAAGTTTACGGTCTACTCGGGAGGGGGTGGGATACGGTGGACGAACTTGACCTAAGGATACTCTCACTGCTCCAGGAAAACGCCCGCCTGTCGTACCGTGAGATAGCGCGGGAGCTCAAAGTGGCCGTTGGAACCGTGTACAACCGCATCAAAAAGATGGAGGAGGAGGGTGTAATCAGGGGATTCGCCCCGATCCTTGACTACGAGAAGCTCGGCTTTGGGCTGACCGCGGTTATAGGTGTCAAGGCCCAGGGGAGGCGCATCCTGGATATAGAGCGCGAGATAGCCAAAAACGAAAGGGTAATGCTGGTCTACGACATAACCGGTGAGTTCGATATAGTCCTGGTGGCGAAGTTCAGGGACAGGGCAGACATGAACCGCTTCGTTAAGTGGCTGCTCTCTCTCGATGGGGTGGAAAAAACGAACACGAGCGTTGCGATGCAGGTGGTTAAAGAGGACACGAGGCTAAAGCTAACGGAGGACTAGAACCTCGTCCAGGAATCGCTTCGCAAAGTCGTCGAAGCTCTCAACCGGAAGGATGACTTCCTTCCCGTTGACTTTGCCCTCAAAAATCAGGTTTCTCGCCGTTATCTCCAGTATCTTTTTGAAGTCGGGGTTTTCCGCGATGGTATCTCTGAGAACCCGCGTGAACTCTGCCTCGTCTGCGTGCCGCACCACTCCCTCTATGACCACCTCTTTCCCGCACTCTTCCTCGGTGCATCTGAATTTAAAAGGGAGGCCGGGTTCGACCTCCACCGGAATCGTCAGACCATCGGCATTGTATATGAACACCTTCATAGAGATCACTCCAGCCTTATGAGGCTCTCCACGGGGATGCTGTACTCCTCACGCAGCCGCTCTATAACGTCCCCGACGCTTATGAGGAAGAACATCCCAACAGGCTTCGCCCCCGCCTGCCGGCACATCTCCAGGAGCGCCCTCTGCGTCTCGCCGCTCCTTATGACGTCGTCAACTATGAGGACGTTTTCGCCCTTCTTGAGGGCCCACTGCGGGAGGTACAGCGTCGTGACGCTTCCTGAGGCGCTAGGCACGTAGCTGACCTCGTAGAACTTCTCAACACCGACTTCCTTCTTCTTCTTGGCGTAGACAACATCGACGTTCAACTCCCTCGCCACGTGGACGCCGAGGGCTATTCCGTCCGTTGCGGCTGTGAGGACCCTATCGACGTTCTTGTCCATGTACCTGCTCGCCACGTCCTCCGCTATGAGGCTCATCAGGGCCGTGTCGCTGAGGACGGGCATGTTGTCAAAGAACCCGTACTCGTCGAATTTTATCCTCTTCCTGACCTCCTCCTCTACGTTGATGTACGGGAGGAGCAGACTGAGGAGCTCCTTCGTTCTCTCGGCGCTTGGCAGGACCTTTCCCCTCACATATCTGTTCAGCACGGTGATGGGGAGGCCCGTTATCTTGGAGAGCTCCTCGTAGGTGTAGGTCTTCTTGAGCAGTCTGAGCACCCTGACCAGTCTCAGCTTCTCCTGCACGGACTTCAGCTGACTCATGCTCTCACCTCCGGTGCCCCTGAATTAACAAGAAAATGTATAAATAGGTTTCGGTCACTCCCGGCTCTTCACAACTTTCCTGCGGTACTCCTCTATGACGTCGCCGTACTCCCTGAGGAGGAACTCCTTCGTCACGGGCTCCCCCTCGGGATGGTCGATGCCGGGGCAGAAGGAGTCCTGTTTGACGTAGATTTCCATCTTTTTTCCGTGCTTCACGAAGACGAACGGGTAGAGCCTGCACGCGAGGGGCCGGTGGTCGTAGATTTTGCAGCGCATGGTCTCGGGATCAAGGAAAACACAGCCCCCGTCGAAGGGACGCTTTTTGAGGGCGTAGCTGAGGAACTTGTCCCCGCGGTAGAACATCTTATCGTAGTCCACGAATTCCCAGGCACTGTAGCCCAGTTCCTCTATCCTGGCTATATCCTCATCCCGGATGGGTATCTCCAGCTCGTAGCAGCATTTCCCGCAGTTTTCGAGGCACTTAAATTTAAAGGTGAGGTCGTGCTCGACCTCCAGGGTCTCGAGGTCGATGGTGGCAACCCACCGCCTCTCCAACCCCTCACCCCCTGTAGGAGCTCGCTATCAGCGTCTCCGTCATTTCGATGTTCTTTATCCTCCTCAGAACCTCGTCGTGGAACCTGTCCAGCTCCTCTATGCTGCCGACCTCCACGCGGAGGATCAGGTCGTACTCCCCATAGACCCTGTATATCTCGTTTATCTTCTCGTTGCCCCGGAGGATCTCATAGACCTTCTCCTCGGTTCCGGGCTTAACAACAACCAGGACAAACGCTTCCATCATATGCCGAACCCCCCGAAGTTAAACCTCTTGGCCATCTTGGCCAGCTTCCTCTTGTCCATGCTCTTGAACATCTTCTTCATCTGATTGTACTGGTTGAGGAGCTCCCTTACTTCGGCGGTGCTGGTTCCCGAGCCGCGGGCTATGCGTTTGATCCTCGAGTAGTTGATTATCTCCGGGTGCTCGAGCTCCTCCTCGGTCATGGAATCCATGATTATCCTGTACCTCCGGAGCTTCTCCTCACCCACCCTGACGGCGTCATCCGGCAGGGAGTAGCCCAGTCCCGGGATCATCTGAAGAACCTGCTTCAGCGGTCCCATCTTCTGCATCGCCTCGAGCTGGGCGTACATGTCCTTTAGGTTGAACTTACCCTTGAGGAACTTCTCTAGGTCTTCCTCGCTGACGGCCTGCTGTTTCTGGAGCTCCTCGAGCTTCTCCAGAAGTCCCTCGATGTCTCCCATTCCCAGGAGCCGCGAAACAAAGCGCTTCGGATCGAAGGCTTCGAGGTCGTCTATCCTCTCGCCAACACCGATGAACTTTATCGGGGCGCCGGTTGCGGCGACGGCCGAGAGGGCCCCACCCCCCTTGGCAGAACCGTCGAGCTTGGTGACTATTATCGAGCCTATTGGCGTTGCCTCTTTGAATGCCAGGGCCTGGTTATACGCCTGCTGGCCTATGGTTCCGTCTATGACCAGTATGACCTCGTGGGGCTTTATGGCCTGGCTTATCTGCTTCATTTCCTCTATAAGGCCGGACTCTTCCTTGTGCCTTCCGGCGGAGTCCACGATTATGACATCCACGTCCTTCCCCCGGAAGTACTCGACGCCCTTGTAGGCGAGCTTGACTGCATCCTTCTCCTCGGGATCGCCGGAGACCTCTATTCCGTACGGTTCGAGGAGCTGCTTGAGCTGGTAGTAGGCTCCTGGCCTCCAGGTGTCCGAGCAGACGACGCCCACCTTGTAGCCCCTCTTCTGGAGGTGCCTCGCAAGTTTCGCCACGCTGGTTGTTTTACCCGAACCCTGGATTCCGACGGTGAGCAGTACGGTGGGTTTCTCTTTTATCTCGAGGGGTTTGGCCTCCTTTCCGAGAAATTTGGTCAGCTCCTCGTAGACTATCTGGATTATGTGCTCCTTCTTTGAGGCCCCTGCAGGGGGCTCCTCCTCAAGGGCCCTCTTTTCTATGGTTTTGGTCAGCTGGAGAACGAGCCTTACGTTAACGTCCGCCTGGATGAGTGCCCTCTGTATATCTCGCACTACCTCCTTTATCGTCGCCTCGTCCACGGTCTTTGAGCGGGCGAGCTTTTTCAGGGCGCTGTTCAGTGCCTTCCCAAGCTTCTCTAGGGCCATTTTCTCTCACCGTAGTGATGGCGTCTCCAAAGTTTATAAACAGTTGGGTCGGTTCCCGGAACAATGCAATGTTCTAATGTGCGCTTTCTTCATAATCGGGAACGTTAGGGCAGATTTCATCGAACATATATGTACATTTAACTACAAAGGCGGACGACGCTGCTTTTTTAAAGGAATAAAGAACTCTAGAGGTCATTTGTGGAAATTTGCGGGCCGACAAAGCTTTTAAACCTCTGCAGAACCATATATTACTGGGAATGGTGGAACGGAGGTGACACAGATGATGTGGATGGCCCATCTGTACGGGTACATGCTCGAGAGGGAGATGGAGAGGAGGAAGCGCAAGTCCATCCCCGAGGAGCTCGCGTACGTTGAAACGCTGAGGGCTTGATGGTTGAATCATCCCTCACTTTAATAAGGTGCGGTTCTATTTTTACCCCGGTGGTGTTATGAGGATCCACTATGAGTGCATCGCTTGTGCCGTTAACCAGGCTCAGAAGATAACCGAGATGAGTGCCGGGGACTTTGAAAAGCGCAGGAGGGCCATGCTTTTCGTGGCCGGGAAGCTTGGCGAGCTCTTCAGGGAGGATTCCATTCCCGCGGTGAGCGGGGGATGCTATTCCTTGAACTGTACCGCTTCCTTGGGGACGATGACCCGTTCAGCGGTTACATTTTTCTTTTGAAGGCCTCGTCCTTTAGGGTGGGGATGGAGTAATCAGCAATCTTGCCTTTAATCAGTCAAAACCCTTTTAAACTCTGTAAGGTAGTAAGGCCTCGGAGGGGCCAAAGTTAGAACTCGATGAGATGAGGGGTTTAAGTGTCCCCTTCGGCCTGAAGGGGAGTGGACGCTGTTAAGCGTCCTTCGAAATACTGCCCGTTCGGGCAGGCAAGGACTGAAGATGTGGCCTCTAAACTATAACCCCAAGTCCCTTTTGGGGATAGGGGTAACGGGTTCAAGGCCAAGCCCTCGGGCTGAACCGAAACCGGTAATGGGAGTAGGAGATGAGTGCCCGTAAACCTCCCTGCCATTAGCGAGGGGGTTAAGCCGAACCCTCGCCCCTCACGGCGGGGAGGAGGTCAGAAGGAGACCTCCACAAAGCTGGCCCAAAGGGCTGCCGAGGATCTCGGGGTTCCCGGGGACTTCAAAACCGCTCTTAAGCTGGCGATAGCGGGCAACATCATAGACTTCGCCGTTGGCTATGACCCCTCAAAGATAGAGGAGGACATCATTGGAGTGACCCGGGAGGAGCTTAGCATAGACCACAGCGATGAGCTTCTCAGGGCGCTCGAGAACGCCGGGGTGCTGCTGTACCTCACCGATAACTGCGGAGAGGTGTACTTTGACAGGCTGTTGCTTGAGTTCATACGCGGGAGGTTTCCTGACCTGAGGATATACGTGGCCGCGAAGGACGGCCCAATAATCAATGACGCCACGGTCGGGGACCTGCTGGAGGCGGGGTTCGACGAGTTTGCTGAGGTCGTCTCCACGGGCTCCAGGCTTCCAGGCACTCCACTGGAATACGCCTCCGGGGAGTTCAGGAGAATCTTCAACGCCGCCGATGTCATAATCGCCAAGGGACAGGCCAACTTTGAGACCCTGAGCGATTTGGGGGACCGTAGGGTGTTCTTCCTCCTCAAGGCCAAGTGCCCTCCAATCGCCCGCGAGCTTGGTGTCGAGAGAGGCTCACTGCTCTGTGTGAGGGGCAGAAAAATAGACGATTGACGATATTATCTTTGACGAATGTCTATTAGAAACCTTTTTATATTTTCAAGTGGTATATACTCATGGTGATATCTATGACAACGGTAATTCGGAAAGATGCGGAAAGGTTTTTGAGGGAGTTAAAGGCTCATTACGGCGATGCCTGGAGGATGCCGCGCAGTAACTACCTGTCCAAGCCAGATTTTGTTGTGGTCGACCCCAAGAGCGGCAAAAAGACAAAAGTAAGCTTCGTTTCCCTTGACGATGGTGAAGTCGTCGGCGTCGTTTACGACGACCTTGGCTGAACTTTCGCTTTTTGACTAATTATGCCCATTCTGTTTTGACCGTTGGAAACCATTAAATACTTCCATATCGTAAATTTTCCGGTGGAAATAATGGCGGCTGACATTTATCGTGAGGCTCTGCGACTGGCCTCCGACATAAGGGATAAGTACCTGCGGGCGGTTACCTACGCTAAAATTGGGTACTACATGTATCGGGTTAAAGACCCCGAATACAAAAGCGCTTTTAAGTACGCCGTAAATGCCGCGTCCATAATAGAGAATCCCGTAGTGATGGCAAAGGCCCTCATAGAGATTGCATTCTATTTGAATTCGGTAAACCCCAAAACCGCGATGAAGGTGTTTCAGCAGGCACATGATGCGATTGTTGAGTTTCCCCAGCCTGTGAGGGATGACCTGCTTCTGGAACTTGTATCGAAACTTCTGAACCTCGAGCGGATTGACGATGCGTTCTTTTATGCCGGCGACATTAAGGATCAGGTAAAGCGGAACGACAGTTTGCTCAAAATACTCGGGGCGTACCTCCAACGTGGCAACATGCGCAGGGCTAGACTTGTCGTTGAGGGCATTGAGGGTGAACCGTGGCACTCCATCGCCGCGGTTGAGACCATAAAAACCCACCTCAAAAGGGAGGAGTTTGGAAGCGCGATCAGGGTGCTCTCGGAGCTTAAGAGCGAGTACTGGCTTGGGGAAGCGATGAGGGAAGTTGCGGTTCATCTCAAACACTCCGACGTTCCGAAGGCCACCTATGAGAAGTTCGTTGATATAGCGCTGTCTCTCTCGGGCGAGACAGGTTTTGATGTGCTGAAATCCCTTCTTGTTGGGCTGGGCAACCAGGGGGAGTTGGACTTTGTGATGAACATCGTGGAGAAGCTTCCCCCGGAACAGCGCTGGGCCGTCATTGAGGGCATAGTGGAGACCTCACTCGATAAGACAGACGTCCTCTCCGGGCTCCTTGACCGTGTCGAGGGGGAAGAGTTTGAACAACTGGCCGGACGCATAATGGTGGGACTTCTCTCAGGGAACATCGATCGGAGGTATGTTGACCTGGTCAGGAGGATTGGAGACGCGACTAAAGACGACGCGGTCCGGGTCAAAGTCGCCACGTACCTCTCCAAGCTTGGAGACTTTGACGGTGCATGGGAATTCGCCTCCCGCGTTCGCGGCCACTACCTCC
The DNA here is from genome assembly GCF_001484195.1 of Thermococcus celericrescens. Classification (NCBI taxonomy): domain Archaea; kingdom Methanobacteriati; phylum Methanobacteriota; class Thermococci; order Thermococcales; family Thermococcaceae; genus Thermococcus; species Thermococcus celericrescens. The sequence goes on along the minus strand of NZ_LLYW01000008.1, from coordinate 62,879 downwards.
GCTCGTTGGCCTTTGGCAGCATAGCCGTGGCGAAGCTCAATGCCGGGGATATAGACGGGGCCATTGACGCCGCCCTTGAGGTGAAGGACGCCAAGTGGGGCTCCTGGCTCCTCAGCGAGATACTGACGAAGATACTGGAATTCCAGACTGATGGTGAGGTTAGGGAGGACATCGAGGAGCGGGCGGAGTACCAGAGGGGGCTCTGGGAAAAGGGCTAACGTTTTAAGACCGCCGCCCTTTCATCTTCCAGGTGATGCCATGCCGAGGATAGCAATTATTGGAGGTTCCGGAGTATACGACCCCAAGCTGCTTCAGAACGTCAGGGAGGAGTTCGTGAGCACTCCCTACGGAAAGGTCCGGGTGAAGATTGGGGAGTACGACGGGGAGGAGATAGCCTTCCTCGCGAGGCACGGCGAGGGGCACAGCGTTCCACCGCACAGGATCAACTACCGCGCCAACATCTGGGCGCTCTACGAGCTCGGTGTGGAGAGGATTCTCTCCACGTCGGCCGTCGGCTCCCTCAACGAGGCCATGAAGCCGGGTGACTTCGTCGTTCTCGACCAGCTTCTGGACTTTACTAAGACAAGGCACTACACATTCTACGACGGTGACGAGAGCCCGCACGACAGGAAGTTCGTTGCCCACGTCGATTTCACGGACCCATACTGCCCCGAGCTCAGGAAGGCCCTGATAACTGCCGCCAAGGAGCTTGGCTTTGACTATCACCCAACGGGCACCTACGCCTGCATGGAGGGTCCGAGGTTCGAGACTAGGGCGGAGATACGGGCGCTCAAGATACTCGGCGCTGATCTGGTCGGCATGACCCAGTGCCCCGAGGCTGCCTTGGCTAGGGAGCTGGAGATGTGCTACGCCAGCGTGGCCATCGTCACCAACTTCGCTGCCGGCATAAGCACCCAGAAGCTCACCCACACCGAGGTCGTCGAACTTATGGCCAAGAAGAGCGAGGAGATAAAGTACCTCCTCATGAAGTCCATCAAGTACATCCCGAAGGAGAGGCACTGTGGGTGTAAGGACGCCCTGAAGGGTGCGACCGGGGAATGACTCCTCTGCTATTTTTTCTTCATCGCTGAAACCTTCAGTACCCGCGTTTTGAACCAGAGGTTAACGAAAGGTTCAAATCCTTTGGTGTGTAAATATAACCGAAAACCTTTAGGGGGGTCTAACATGAAGTACGATGTTGTTATCATAGGAGCGAGCGCCGGGGGCCTGACCACAGCGATCTCGGCCCGGAAGTTCTACCCCGACAAAAGCGTTTTGGTCATCAAGAGGGAAGATATCGCCATGATTCCCTGTGGCATCCCGTACATCTTTGGCACGCTGAATAGTGTTGACGATGACATTCTCCCGGTCGAGAAGTTCCTGGAGCCTCTTGGCGTGGACATATTGACGGATGAGGTTACTGAGATCGACCCGAGGGCAAAGCTCGTGAGGACTGCCTCAGGGAAGGAGATCGCCTGGGAGAAGCTCGTCCTTGCGACCGGTTCAAAACCCGTGGAGCCGGAGTTCCCGGGCTCGGAGCTGGAGGGAGTCTACACCGTCCCGAAAGACTACCGCTACCTGAAGGAGTTCCGCGAGAGGGTTAAAACTGCGGAGCGGGTCGTCATCGTTGGCGGCGGCTTCATAGCCCTCGAGGTCGGCGATGAGATAAGAAAGCTCGGAAAGGACGTGACGATTCTCGTGAGGAGCAGGCTCCTGAGAAGCTCCTTCGATAGGGAGTTCAGCGAGATGGTCGCGGAACGGCTTGAGGAGAGGGGCATAAAGGTCGTCTATGGGCAGGTTGAGCGGATCCTTGGTGGGGAAAGTGTCGAGCGGGTGAGGCTCATCGACGGAAGCGAGCTTCCCGCGGACCTCGTTATATTCTCCATCGGCTACCGCCCGAACGTTGACCTGGCGGTCAAGGCGGGCCTCAGGGTCACCCGCTACGGCATCTGGACGGACGAATACATGAGAACCTCTCACCCGGACATCTTTGCCGTCGGCGACTGCGTCGAGCACAGGGACTTCTTCACCGGCAGGCCCTACGGGCTGATGCTCGCCTCAACGGCCACCTTCGAAGCCAGAATAGCCGGTGCGAACCTCTTCAAGCTTCAGATAGTTCGTGAGAACAGAAGGACGATAGGCGTCTATTCCACCAACGTTGCCGGTCTCGCCCTTGCGGCCGCTGGCTTGACCGAGGAGGCCGCCAGGAGGGAGGGCTTCGAGGTCATAGTTGGCTATGGAAAAGGCCCCGACAGGCACCCGGCGAAGTTCCCGGACACCTCGATGGTGACGGTTAAGCTCATCTTCTCCCGCGACAGGGGAGCGATACTTGGGGCACAGATAGCTGGTGGAAAGAGTGTTGGCGAGATGATAAACATTCTAGCCCTCGCGATACAGAAGAGACTCACCGCGAGCGAGCTCTACACTCTCCAGATAGCGACCCACCCGCTCCTAACGGCTTCTCCGGTCGGCTACCAGATACTCCAAGCGGCTGAGGATGCGTTGGCGAAGCTGAGGACGTGAAAATAGAGCAAAGGAAGGCACGAAAGAACAATGTCAAATGGAAACCCTTTCGTTTATGACCTCCACTATTCTGTTTCCCTTTTCTAGGTGCTTCACGAGGTCGAAGACCTTCTCGGTGAAGCCCCCTATGTAGACGTTTCTGACGTCGTGCTCTTCGAGGTAAACTTGGCCGTAGCCAGCGAGGTCCCAGGTTATCAGCCTCATCTCCGGATTGACCGTCTTTCTGTACCTCCTCACTGTGCGCTGGAAGGCGTCGTCGCCGTAGTCCTCTGAGTAGACCACCATGTCCGTGAGCACGAACACCCGGTCAAAGTGCTCCCTTTTTCTGAGGACCTCGGCCATCGGCTTGTATGCGTAGGTGGCGTAGCCCACGTTGCTCCTGAGCACGTTCTCGGCAGTTTCAAAGATGCTCTCCCCAGCGGGTATCCAGCGGTAGTCACTGGCGAAGGCAGCTATCGCCGTCTCATACTTCTTGGCCACAATTGCGCTGTAGAAGGCAGATATCATCATCCTGGTGACCGCGCTCCTCCTGCTGACCGGGAAGTCCATTGAACCGCTCACATCCACGAGCACAAGGTTCCTGCCCTTGAAGTCGGGAAGCATCGCAGTGCTTTTCTCTAGGGCCTCCCTCAGGACTTTGATGGCGACGTTTCTCATCTCCGCCTGGGTCGCCGAGTCCACTTTCATCCTTTTGAGCGTGAAGTATGCAGTCAGATAGCGGTAGGGATAAACCTTCGCCCTGCGCATCTCCTTCGGGTCGGCGAGTATTTTCATGGCCTTTCGGAACTTCTCCCCATCAACCTCGTGCTCGATGAGATTTCTCAGATTTCTGAGGAGCGCGAAGACCTGCTTATACCTGATGAACTCGTCGAGGATCTCCTCCCAGGTTTCCCTCGTGGAGCCCTCGGTGGAGACCTTGGCCTCCCACGTGCGGGTGTTCTTAAGTTTCCCTTCAATGAGCGCCCTGAAATCCCCCTCCTGTGCCTTATCCCTTGGCTTCGGGTGCGTAAGGAGGATGACGTCCTTGAGCTTAACCTGACAGCGGTCGCAACGGTACTTGGCAAGCTGGTAGCTGTCGAAGTGTGTTATTGCACTTCTTAGGGCTTTCTTCAGGCTGTTTGGTATGGGCTTCCCGAAGAGGGCAAACTGCATAGCGAGTGCCTCGGTGAGCATATCCGGCCTCGTGAGGACCCTCTCGCCGACTTTCCTCGGGATTCCAGTACCCTTATAGGTCCCATGGTTCGCTAGAATAATCGTTCCGAGGGTTGGGAGAGAGCGAAGGAAGAGCTCCTCTCTGGCGTAAACGATGAGCTTTGCCACGAACTCGGGATTTGCCTTGATGGCCCTCTCGAAGGCCTTCAAAAGTTCCTCGAGGTCCTCGTCTGCCCCAACGTAAAACTTCGGCTCCCTCACGAAGTTGCTTGCGACCCTCAGGAAGAGTTCAAGTTCCGGGCGTGGACGGTAGCTCCTTCCGCCTTCGAAGTTGAGAAGCTCCGCCTTGGAGTTGAACTTCACCTTATCACCCCGGCGGAGAAAATCGGCGGGGGATGGGGGATAGACCCCCACCGACCATCTGTCGGCACAAGATTAGCGAAGTATCCCCCGCCTGCACTCCCGCCGGAGTGAACTGAACTTTGGACTTTATAAATTTTACTGTGTCGAAAAGTAACAAGACGATAGTCGAGTGGGCGTTCAAACTTTGAAACCTCTGATTTTAAAGGCAAGCCGAAGGAAGCTTTTGGGAAAAGCTTCACCAAAAGCTGGTAACTCCTCGCTTGAGGTGTCCTCATGCTTTAGTTTCCAACTTAAAGCTTCCCCCTCCGAGCTAGAACCCTATAAAAGAAGCCATTTACAGGGGGTTTACTCCTCTTTGACGCCCTTCGGGCGTCTTTTTAAAAGTCAAACCCACGCCAAAAGAAAGCAATCCCGCAGGTTCTCCATCTTCAAATGCACCCTTAATGAGAAACCGCTTAAGAACTTGGAACTTCAAGAAGGAGCTACAAACCTTGGTCAAACTTCGCCTGCGCGAAGTTTGTTAGAATGGTGGTGCGGTGGCCGGGATTTGAACCCGGGCCAGCGGCGTGGCAGGCCGCTGTCCTAGACCAGGCTAGACTACCACCGCACTCCGCGGCCCGTTACATACTCACCTGCGGGTGATTTATAAATCTTTCGGTCCCGCGGGACGGTTAAATTTATAAAGCGTTTCCGGGAAGGTTTAGCTGGCAAGTGCCCCGGTGGCCTAGTCTGGATAGGGCGCAAGGCTGCGGACCTTGAGGTCCGGGGTTCGAATCCCCGCCGGGGCGCCACAATCCCCTGTTCTAACCGCTGGCATGTTCCTCTGAATGTCCATTCAAAAAAGTTCACGACTTAATGAGTGAACCATTCTCTATGCGTTTTCCCAGCTCGAAGAGGCTTTTTGAGGTTTTTCTCAGGCCATCATCGCCGGTACGTTTAGCTTCGTTCAGCATTTCAAACGCCAGGAACTTCAAAATCCTGCCGAGCTTCCATTCATCCGTGGCCCAGAGAAGGGTTCTTCTAAGGAAGTCCTCCCTCACACCCTTCCTCTTTGTGGCTTCGTAGATAACCAAAAGTCTGGTCGCGGGGTTGTACACCTTGGAGAGATAGTACGGTATCCTGTTTTCGTCCTCAGGGTGAAGCCCAATCAGTGCTGCCCCCAGCATGTCCGCTCGCACCAGTTCCTCGAATATCTTCTCAGCGGTCTCAACGTTGCCCCTTTCGAGATACCTCATTCCAATCTCTTCCAGCAGGGCGCTTCTCATGGGCTCGGCCAGCCCCTTGGCGAGTTTCCTTGCCTCCTCGAGGTCTCCCTCATCGATGAGCTTGAGTATGTACTCTGAGACGTACTCGGTTTTCTCGGTATTTTCTCCCGCGAAAACCGGCTTTGGAGGGGTTCTGCCCTCGAGCCTTTTTTCAAACCGCGGTATTATCCCCATTTTCATCTCGCCTTTGATCGGCAGAATTTTGGCGCCCGGCATTATCTTTCCGTCCTTGTACGCCAGTCCGTACGGGAGGGGCTTCAGATCCTCGATGTCGCGGTCAGTGAGATCGAGCTCACTCAGCCTTACCTCCGAAACGCCTTTCTGTATGATGCTCTTTGCGAGGTAGTTGCTCACAGTCCTAAATGCCTTTTTCCGTGTGAACTGATTTGTTATCATCCTCGCTGCCTCGAGGGCTGCTTTGAAGTTCCCCGCCTTTGAAAATAAATACGAGAGGGAGCGCAGGGCCTCGTCTCTTATGGTGGGGGCCACGATTCTTTGGGCTATCTCCAGGGCCCTCTCGGGGTTTTCGGCGTAGGCCTCGGCCACCCATTTGAGGGCGTAGTCGCGCCAGTATCTGTCGGTTATGTCCTCTGCAATGTTTAGGGCCTCTTCACGTTTTCTCTCTGCTAGCAGGCTTTTGACGGTGAGGAGTTTTGTGTCCATATCAACCCCTCAGCCCCGGGAACCAGACTTTCTTTCCTGCCCTCTCTTTCTCCTCGTCCCACTCCGCGAGTATCTTTACGGCCTCGCTGGCAACGAGGGCGGCCTCCTTCTCCCCGGCCTTGCCGAACTCGTTGGTTACCCTGTTGGCGAAGACGGAGCAGACGCAGCCGGCCCTCAGCCCGTAGATGCTGGAAAGTGTGTAGAGCGTCGCGGCCTCCATCTCGAAGTTGGTGACGTTGGCCTGCCTCAGGTCGTCCATTATGTTCTTCGCAAAGCTCGGGAAGTAGCCCTTGAGTCCCTGCCTTCCCTGGCCGAGGTAGAAGCTGTCGGTCGAGGCGGTGATACCGATGTGGTAGCGCACGCCCAAAGTCTCCGCGGCCTCGATAAGGGCGAGGGTAACTTCGAGGTCCGCAACGGCAGGATACTCAATGCGGACATACTGCTTCGATGTCCCCTCAAGCCTCACGGCGGCCTTCGCTATAATTAGGTCTCCGATTTCCATTCCCGGCTGGATTGCACCGGTGGAGCCAACGCGGATGAATGTGTCCGCGCCTATCGCGGCCAGCTCCTCTACCGCTATCGCCGTCGAGGGGCCGCCTATTCCCGTCGAGATCACGCTTATCGGCACGCCTTTGTACTTTCCGGTGTGCGTTCTGTATTCCCTGTGGAATGCTATCTCCCTCGCCTCGTCCCAGAGGGAGCTTATCTTTGGCACCCTCTCGGGGTCTCCCGGCAGGAGGACGTACCTCGAAACGTCCCCCGGCTTGCAGGCTATGTGATACTGATAACCCTCTTCCGTCTGGGGTCTCTCGGCTGAAACGAACTTCTCAACCATGGCAACCACCTTTTTATTCTCTGTGCGTTATGTATTGCCGCCGGAACCTAAAAACCCTTGGGTGGTACCATGCTCGTCTGTTCACACTGCGGAAAGGTGTACCCTGAGACGTTTCGCCTGACCTGTGACTGCGGCGGCACTCTGCTTGTGGAGAGGGACTACGTCGATTTCTTTGGTAGCCTCAGGCCCCATATTGATATGCGGCGCTACCTCAATTTCCTTCCGGTGGACGAGGATTACCTCCCTCCAGCAACGCCGGCGATAACCCCTGTGAGCGCCCTTCGGATCGGCCAAGTCAGTGGGTTCTTCAAGCTCGAATACCTCCAGCCAACCGGCTCCTTTAAGGACAGGGGCACCTACGTGACGGTGGCGAAGCTGAGGGAGGAGGGCATCACCGAGGTCGTCCTCGACAGCTCCGGAAACGCCGCCCTGAGCTTTGCCCTCTACGGCCTCGCTTCTGGGATCAGGGTTCATGGGTTCGTTTCCTACGATACAAGCCCCGGAAAGCTCTCACTCCTCCAGCGCCTTGGAGCGGTGATGCATTTCGTCGACGGCGACAGGATGGCTGTTCACGAGAGGGCAGTGGAGTTCGCGGAGCGGAGCGGTCTGACCTACGTCTCCCACTGGCTCAATCCATACTTCATCGAGGGAACAAAGACGGTCGCCTTCGAGACCTACGAGCAACTCGGCGTTCCCGACTACGTCCTATCGCCGGTGGGCAGCGGGACGCTCTTCCTCGGCCTTTGGAAGGGGTTTAATGAACTTAAGGACATGGGTGAAATTGATAGGCTCCCAAGACTTGTGGCTGTTCAGGCTTCGGGCTACGAGAGCCTCTGCGAGCGCTCATCAATGAAGAACGACACTGCGGAGGGTATAACGATTCCTGAACCTCCCCGGCTTCATGAGATGAAGAGGGCACTTAAGGAAACCAACGGCCTGTGCGTAAGTGTGGATGAGCTTGAAACAATAGGCGCGCTCAACTGGCTCAAAAGACATGGCTTCCTCGTCGAGCCGACCTCCGCGGTGGTTCTCGCGGCGCTCTGGAAGCTAATGGAATCGGGGGAGATTGAGGGCGGGTCGAGAGTGCTCCTCCCGCTTACAGGCTCCGGGCTAAAGACGGTTGAAGGTATTTAAGGATTGAATCCCAAAAATTGCTGGGGGTGAGAGAATGGCGGAGGTAAGGTATCCTGCCGTTGCCGGTGGCTTCTATCCATCGGGCAAAGCGCTCATCGAGATGCTGGAGGAGTTCTTCAGCAACCTTGGCGAGGAGGGAAGCGAGAGACGGATCACGGCCGGAGTTGCACCGCATGCGGGTTATGTCTTTTCGGGCTACACGGCTTCGAGAACCTACAGGGCGATATTCGAGGACGGTTTTCCTGAAACGTTCGTAATCCTCGGCCCGAATCACACCGGCCTGGGCTCTCCGATAGCGGTCTACCCGGCCGGAAAGTGGCGCACACCGCTCGGTGACGTCGAGGTTGATTCCGAGATGGCCAAAGCTATAGCGAAGCTCTCTGGCATAGCCGACCTCGATGAGCTGGCCCACAAATACGAGCACTCGATAGAGGTTCAGCTCCCGTTCATCCAGTACCTCAGCGAGCTCGCCGGGAAGGAAGTTAGAATAGTTCCAATAGCCCTCGGCATTCAGGACGAGGAGGTTTCCGAAGACCTCGGAAAGGCTGTCTTTGAGGCCTCCAGGGAGCTCGGCAGGGACGTTGTTGTGGTAGCGAGCACCGACTTCATGCACTACGGCCCAATGTACGGCTACGTGCCCTTCAGGGCGAGGGCGAGCGAGCTCCCCCACCGGATAAAGGAGTGGGACTTCCGCGTAATAAGGAGAATCCTCGACTTCGACGTTAAGGGCATGTTTAGGGAACTGAGGGATATGAACCACACCATGTGCGGGCCTGGGGGAGTCGGAACTGCGATGGTTTATTCCCGCTTTGCCGGAGCGCTTGAGGCAGAACTGTTGCACTACACGACGAGCTTCGAGGTCAGCAGGAGCACCGATGCCATCGTCGGCTACGCGAGCATCGTGATAAGGAAGTGAACGAAAGGGTGATAAGGGACTTTTCTTATTTTCTACCATGCAGGCCACACGCGTTAAAACACTTGTGGATGTTCAAAAAATCCTGCGTGCTCACAGGAAGGAACTGAGTGAAAAATATTGTGTTAAGCGTATTGGCGTTTTTGGCTCCTATTCCCGGAACGAGCAGAGGGAAGACAGTGACGTCGACATTTTCGTCGAATTTGAGCGTCCCGTAAGGATGATAACCTTCCTCCGCTTACAGGAATACCTCGAAGAACTGCTGGGAGTTAAGGTTGACCTTGTAACCAAGGGGGCCCTGAAGAGACGCATCAGGGAACGGATTCTTAAAGAGGTGAAATACGTATGAGAGATAAGTTAATTCATGCTTATTTCGGCGTTGACCTCTCGCTTGTCTGGTACACGATTCAGAACGAGCTCGATGAGTTGGAAAACGTCATGACAAAGCTCCTGGAGGGTCAAAAATGAGGGTTTTGGCATCTGCCCCGGCTAAAATTATACTCTTCGGCGAGCACAGCGTCGTTTACGGTAAACCAGCGATAGCCGCAGCTATAGACCTCAGAACCTATGTGTGGGCAGGGTTCAACGATAGGGGTGCGATAAAGATAGAGGCCAAGGACATACGCGTTCCGGGCCTTACGGTATCCTTCTCCGAGGACGAGATTTACTTCGAGAGCGACTACGGAAAGGCCGCTGAAGTCCTCAGCTACGTCCGTCAGGCCATAGAGCTGGTGAGGGAGGAGGCAGATGCGAACGGTAAGGGTGTAACCGTCTCGATAACATCTCAAATTCCTGTCGGTGCTGGCCTCGGCTCATCCGCTGCGGTTGCCGTTGCGACCATCGGTGCGGTCTCAAAACTGCTCGGCCTTGAGCTGACCAACGAGGAGATAGGAAAGCTCGGCCATAAGGTCGAACTCCTCGTCCAGGGGGCATCGAGCGGTATAGACCCAACGGTTTCGGCCATAGGCGGCTTCATCCACTACGAGAAGGGGGACTTCGAGCACCTGCCCTTCATGGAGTTGCCCATAGTCGTCGGCTACACGGGTTCGAGCGGTTCAACAAAGGAGCTCGTGGCTATGGTGAGGAGAACCTACGAGGAGATGCCAGAGGTTATAGAACCGGTGCTCGTTGCGATGGGCAAGATAGTCGAGAAGGCCCGCGACGTTATAACCTCTGACCTCGACGAGGAGCTCCGCTTCACCCGGCTCGGAAGGCTCATGAACCTCAATCACGGCCTCCTAGACGCCCTCGGAGTTTCAACGAAAAAGCTCAGCGAGCTGGTCTACGCCGCGAGGGTTGCCGGGGCAATAGGAGCAAAGATAACCGGTGCAGGTGGCGGCGGCTGCATGTACGCCCTGGCCCCGGAGAACCAGAGCGAAGTTGCAACTGCCATAACGATAGCCGGCGGAACGCCGATGATAACGAGGATAAGCCGCGAGGGACTCAGGATAGAGGAGGTCCTGCCATGATAATCGTCAAAGTCGGCGGCAGCGTCTTCAGCGATAAGAAGGGTGAGCCCGAGAACTTTGACCATGAAACCGTCAGGAACATAGCGAAGGAGATAGCCAAGTTTTATCCCCGTGAGAACTTCATCGTCGTTCACGGAGGCGGGAGCTTCGGCCATCCTGAGGCGAAAAAGTACGGTATACGCGACGGCCTCCCTGAGGACTGGGAGACCGCCAACTTCCGGAGGATAGGCTTCACCGAGACCCATCAGGCCATGCTCCGGGCAAACGCGAAGTTTATCAGGGAGTTCGTCGGAGAGAACTTGCCAGCCTTCTCAGTCTCCACATCTTCGGTCTTCATAACCGAGAACGGCGAGGTGGCCTACGGAGACATTGAGGTCGTGGAAAGGCTGCTGGAGCTTGGGTTCATCCCCGTTCTCTTCGGAGACGTCTCGATAGACCTCGCGAAGGGCATCGACATACTCTCCGGCGACCAGATCATTACCTACCTCGCCAAGATGCTTGAGCCGGACAAGGTTATCTTCCTCATGGACGTTGACGGAATCTACGACGGCAAGCCTGGCGAGGGAGGACTGATTCAGAGTCTCAGCAGAGAGGAGATAGATTCCCTCCTCGAAAGGCTCCACTGCACCGCCGCCGGAACCGACGTCACCGGGGGAATCTGCAACAAGCTGGAGGAAGCGAAGAAGATAGCAGAGCACTCGGAGGTCTGGTTTGTCAACGGGAAGGTTCCGGGAAGGCTGAGCGGGGCGATAAGGGGCGACGGCTTCGGCACGAGAATTAAAGGGTAACGCCTGCAAAGCGTAAACTTTTTATTTTCATCTGGGTATTCACCACGGGGATTCGTGATGGGTAGAAAGGCTCTCGCCGTTGTACTTATCCTTGTGATCTTCGGATGGGCATTCCTCGGCATTGAAACGGCCGCCAGAATGGGCGCTCTGAACGACTTCATGGCCGGCCCGGAGGGCCTCCGGGTCACTAGCTCCGTTGTAGAGACGTCGAACGGGTCTGTACTCGTCATCGAGTGGCATCTCCAGAGAAAGCCCCTGGAGCGGCTCCTGAACGGTCGTGATTCGATGTTCCTGTTCTATCCCTCGGGTGTTCACGTATCTGGGAGTGTTTACCCGCTCATAGCAGGCTTTCCCTGGGTGAACCTCACGGTTTATCCCGTGGGGAGGCAGGTAACCAGGGGCGAGATTGATTATACCGTCTGGTACTACGACACCCCCGGCTGGGCCGTTCCGAAGGTTGAAATGGTGAGGGTTGTCTATCCCGTTCCCCCAAACGTGAGCGGTGGTAGGCTAAAAGTTCCTTTTGTGGCAACAAACTGGTCCATCTGTTCGTCGGTTCCCGTAATCTTCGCTTACTTCCACGACACCGGTGGGGAGGAGGTTAATCCGGATTACATTGCCCTCCGACCGAGGATCGGCCTCGGCCCGAACTACCCCGTCTTTGGCAACGGCACGCTTGAGATGCTCTTTGACTTCAACACAACCCACTGGGTCGAACTGTATATGGGGAAGCGCGGCGGCTGGGTGGAGGTTAGAGTCTTCAACGCGACACTCCCGTGTGAAAGCGACTGATTGCCTTAACCCACGCTTCCTTTATTCTGATGTGAGCGCCATGAACACCGCCGGCATTCCGTCGGGTGGTGCTGGTTAAAGTCTTGCTGTGGTATTGCATGGATAGTTGAGAAATCCACGCGCTCCAAAAACCTCTTAACCTTCTGCTCCGTTCTCTCTTCGGTGGTTGAAATGGAGGCTTTTGATAGGGAGGAACTCACTGTCATCAGGAAGTTTGAGCACATAGAGCACTGCCTCAAGAGGAACGTCCAGGCCCACGTTTCCAACGGTTTTGAGGACGTTCACTTCGTCCACATGAGCCTGCCCGAGATAGACAAGGACGAGGTTGATCTGAGCGTCGAGTTTCTCGGGCGGAAGTTCGATTACCCGATTTTCATAGCCGGAATGACCGGCGGAACGAGGGGCTCTCAGCTCGCGGGCAAGATAAACAAGACTTTAGCGAAGGCCGCCCAGGAGCTGAACATACCGATGGGCGTCGGCAGCCAGAGGGCGATGATAAGGAAGCCTGAAACATGGGAGAGCTACTACGTCCGCGACGTTGCCCCTGACGTCTTCCTCGTCGGCAACCTCGGGGCACCGCAGTTCGCCGAGACCATGCCCGACAGATACGGGGTTGATGAGGCCCTGAAAGCGGTCGAGACGATTCAGGCCGATGCCCTGGCGATACACCTCAACCCGCTCCAGGAGAGCGTCCAGCCCGAGGGAGACACCCAGTACAGGGGCGTTTTGAAATCTTTGGCCGAGCTGAAGGCGGAGTTCCCGTACCCGATTATAGCGAAGGAGACGGGAGCTGGAGTTTCCATGGAGGTCGCGATAAGGCTTGAGAGCATCGGAATTGATGCCATTGATGTGGGTGGCCTCGGCGGGACGAGCTGGAGCGGAGTGGAGTACTACCGCGCAAAGGACGAGATGGGAAGAAACATGGCCCTCAGGTTCTGGGACTGGGGCATAAAGACCGCTATAAGTGTTGCGGAAGTTCGCTATGCAACAGAACTCCCGATAATAGCCACCGGCGGGATGAGGGACGGCATAGCGATGGCGAAAGCTTTAGCGATGGGGGCGACCTTTGCCGGAGTTGCCCTGCCCCTGCTCAGGCCCGCGGTCAAGGGTGACGTTGATGGAGTAATAAAAATCCTCAGGCGCTACATAGAGGAAATAAGAAATGCCATGTTCCTCGTCGGGGCCAGAAACGTCGAGGAGCTCAGAAAAGTGCCGCTCGTGGCCACAGGGTTCACGAGGGAGTGGCTTGAGGTGAGGATTGACTTAGCCGAGTTTCTCAGAGCAAGGCGGAGAAAAGCTTAACTTTTCTGCTTTCTAATGCTCGTTTTTGTTCGCTCTTTTACTCAAGCTTCTTTTGGCTGGTTCTAAGATGAAAACTTCAGTTAGAACAAATCTATACTCGAAAAAAAGGAAAAATATTTACTAATAATAAAGGAAAAAGTTTATAAGTTTTGAAGTCAAAAATATTATTGCAATATTTGATGGGGGTCTATATGAAGTTGAAGTTTTGGTTGGCAATACTGATAGGGATGCTAAGTGTTGGGACTACTGCCAAAATAGCTCTAGCAGGTGAAGTATTATACGCCAACTTTGACCATAGATTGGTTGATCCAGTGCATTCGGGAGACATCGACTATCTTTATTGTACTTGGACTTACCTTTCAGGAGCACCTCATGATGCATGGTCAGTGGAGATTAGTCCTGTGTACGACCACTTTACTCTATTACATCACTGGGATGGGGGAGGTGTACATAATCCACTTACTTACGGCTGGTTTATTGAGGATACGGTTAGGCAGGGAGATTCAAATCCTTATGACTATTACTATGGCGTGCCCGCTCCATGGCTCAAAGTCCAATATTCAGCCAACCAGGTAACTACTGTTACATATACCTGCAAAGTAAGTCTGCATGATCATTTGTTTGATATAGACCAACTGCCAGTATATCTGAAAGTATTGGAAGCTACTGATTCACTCACAGTCACTATATGGCCAGAGAGTTCAGGCACGTCAAGTTTAGTAATGTCATCACTATCATACTTAAAACCCCACAAGTATAGTGCTCCCAAAATTAGAGATTTGTCAAAATACAAGAACTTGGCATTAACCAATGGAAGAACTGCCGTAATTAACGTGTTAAAAAAGAATAAAGCACTTGTTGATTCTATTGATTTTATCGTACTTGAATACAATGAAAAAGAAAATGCTTGGATAATTTCAGGATATAAATACTCAGACCATCACAGCAAAAGTCTTATATTTAAGTCTATGCAAAAATCTATAGGTGGTGGTTGACGTGTATCAGGGACAACACTCAGATTTTTTCAATTTTCTCTTTGATGCTTTTGTTAACTTATTTGTGATACTCATCCTTTCAGCAGTAACAGGGGCAATGTTCTATGGGGTTGCTTCCTATTTTGGAGCGGCAGAACTTGGGAAAGCGCTTATGTTTTCAACTCTCGCTGTTGTTTCTGCATTGGTATTTGGCTCAGGAGCTTTGTTCCATATGAGCAGGCGTGCAAATCGTGTCTTATTACTCTCCCTCCTAACCGTGGTTGTGTTACTCTTCTATTTCAATCAACACGCCCTTGCAAGCATCCTTTTGGGTGCCTTATTTGCTTCCTGTTTCCAAGTAAAACGGTCGAGAAATTATTGAAATTTACTTGGGGTATACTATAATAAGCGATAACTCTGGGGGAGGCAGTATCACTTTTGTCCGGGCAACTTATCCTGGAGTAATTTAATCCAGGAATGCACACCTTTTTAAACCCCTGGCAACAACTAAGACCAACGCAGCCCCACGCCTCAGGAGAGGCCTGGGGGCGTAAGGAGGAATAGACATGATAAAAATCTACACCATTAGCGGTTACGAGGAAGTCGGCAAGAACATGACCGCCGTCGGTTACTCCAACGGCGGCAGGGAAGAGGTCGTTATAATCGACATGGGCATAAGGCTCGACCGCGTTCTCATCCACGAGGACGTCAACATCCAGCAGTTTCCGGCTAAAGAGCTCCAGAAGCTCGGCGCCATCCCGGACGATTCCATTCTCAGGAACAAGAAGGTCGTCGCCATAACCTTCACCCACGGGCACCTGGATCACATAGGCGCCATCGGCAAGCTCGCGCCCCACTATCCCGACGTGCCCATATACGGAACGCCGTACACAATAAAGCTCGCCAAGAGTGAGGTCAAGAGCGAGCAGTATTTCGAGGTCAAGAACCCCATGTACGAGACCGGGTTTGGCGAGATAGTCCAGGTCAGCGAGAACCTGGCGATAGAGTTCGTGCAGATAACCCATTCGATACCCCAGGCGGCTATGGTCGTCGTCCACACGCCCGAGGGCGCGGTCGTCCACACCGGCGACTTCAAGTTCGACAACAACAATCCCCTCGGCGAGAAGCCCGACTACAAACGCCTCAAGGAGCTCGGTAGGGAGGGCGTCAAGGTTCTCATTCCGGAATCCACGCGCGTCTCCGAGCCGACCAAAACCCCGAGCGAGGCCGTTGCCCAGATGCTTCTGGAGGACTTCTTCCTCTACGAGGGCATGGAGGCGGACGGGCTGATAGCGACTACCTTCGCCAGCCACATCCCCAGGCTCCAGGAGCTCATATGGATAGCCAACAAGATGGGCAGGCAGGCGGTCTTCGTGGGCCGCTCCCTGGCCAAATACACCGGCATCGCCAAGCAGCTCGGGCTGATAAGAATGAAGGGCGCCCGCGCTGTCAGGAGCCCCAACGCCATAAGGAAGGTTCTCGCGGAGGTCTCGGGCGCGAGGGAGAACTACCTTCTCGTGGTCACCGGTCATCAGGGCGAGCCGGGGGCGGTCCTCACGAGGATGGCCAACGGCGAGCTCTACGACATCGGCAAGCGCGACACCGTTGTCTTCTCCGCTGGAACGATACCGAACCCGCTCAACAAGGCCCAGCGCTACGTCCTTGAGACCAAGCTCAAGATGAAGAACGTCAGGATGATAAAGGACCTCCACGTTTCCGGCCACGCCAGCAGGGAAGATCACAGGTACCTCATCAGGATGCTGAACCCGGAGAACATCGTCCCCGCCCACGGTGAGTTCAGGATGCTGACCCACTACGCGGAGCTGGCCGAGGAGGAGGGCTACCTGATAGGCAGGGACGTCTTCGTGTCGCGGAACGGCTACCTGGTCGAGATAAGGTAGGGTAAAACTGATAAAGAGTTGCCCTATTTTTCCTTTAGATTGCTTTCATCACTCACGGGGTGATATAATGGGGAAGTACGATGAGCTGTTCGCAAGGGTTAAGACCATGGCAAAGGACGTTGACGATGCCATATTCGAGCTCATCCCTGAGAAGGAGCCTAAGAACCTCTACGACGCATCCAGACACTATCCGCTCGCCGGTGGAAAGCGCGTTAGGCCCTTCGTGGTTCTTCGCGCGGCCGAGGCCGTCGGGGGAGACCCGGAGAAGGCGCTCTACCCTGCCGCCGCGGTTGAGTTCATCCACAACTACTCCCTCGTTCACGACGACATCATGGACATGGATGAGCTCCGCAGGGGAAGACCGACCGTCCACAGGCTCTGGGGCGTTAACATGGCGATTCTGGCTGGAGATCTGCTCTTCAGCAAGGCCTTTGAGGCTATAGCCAGGGCCGATGTGAGCCCGGAGAAGAAGGCCCGCATCCTCGACGTCCTGGTCAGAACCTCCAACATGCTCTGCGAGGGACAGGCACTTGACATAGAGTTTGAGACCAGAGAGGAAGTCACCGTCGAGGAGTACCTCAGGATGATAAGCGGCAAGACCGGGGCTCTCTTCGAGGGTTCCGCCGAGATAGGTGCGATAGTCGGAACGGAGGACGAGGAGTACATCAAAGCACTCGCCAAGTGGGGAATGAACGTCGGGGTAGCCTTCCAGATATGGGACGACGTGCTTGACCTCATAGCCGACGAGGAGAAACTCGGAAAGCCCGTCGGCAGCGACATAAGGAAGGGCAAGAAGACGCTGATAGTCAGCCACTTCTTCGACCACGCGAGCGAGGAGGACAAGGCCGAGTTTATGGGAGTCTTCGGCAAGTACGCGGGCGATGCAAAGGGCGACGCCCTGATACACGACGAGAAGGTCAAGGAGGAAGTTGCTAAAGCTATCGAGCTTCTCAAAAAGTACGACAGCATAGACTACGCCGCTCAGTACGCCAAGAACCTCGTGAGGGAGGCCAACGAGGCCCTGAAGATTCTCCCGGAGAGCGAGGCGAGGAAGGATCTGGAGCTGCTCGCCGAGTTCCTCGTCGAGAGGGAGTTCTGATGGGGAGCTGAGGCTCTCCGATCACTCCTCCGACGTCGTTATTCTCTCCTTTCTGCTACTCATCGTTTCGGCCCTAGCGGTGCCGTGGCTGGAGGTCTCGATAGGTTCCCCCGGCGATTTTCTTTACCTCCTTGTTCTACCGTGGGTGGTCCTTGTTCCGCTCCACGAAGGGCTGCACGCCCTTGTTGCCAAAGTTTTTGGTGCTAAGGTTCGGTTTGGAATCACCACTTTTGGAAAGCTCATCGTTGCGCCTTACATAGCCATTGAAACTCCCCTCCGCGCGAGGGAATACGCTGTTGTCTCGCTCGCCCCGCTCCTCATATCGGCCGCCTTCCTGTCCCTGGCCTGGCTCCTCCGTTCCAACTTCTGGGCTCTCGCCTATGTCTTCAACACGGCCGGCATGGCGGGTGATTTCCTCACGGCCCTTTCGCTCCTCAGAATGCCCCCCGATGCGAAAGTCTTCGACGACGGAACGGCCCTCCGCTCCGATGCCGAGATTTCCATCTCCTATCCAGGATGGGTTTCACCTGCCCTGAAGGTCGCGATTCTTATGCTCTTCCTCGTGATCCTCATCCTGGGCCGGGTCGAAGTCGTCGTCGAGAATGGCTAGGCAAATCTTATAACATCGCTCCCCCTAATCGTTCTCTGGTGAACTAGATGGGACAGTCTAAGTGGGGAGTCCTTATCATAATGAGCGCGGCGCTCTTCATAATGTTCATCGACACGACGATGATGAACGTTTCTATAAGCGCCCTTGTAAGGGATCTTGACACAACCGTGGCCGGCGTTCAGGGCGCGATAACGCTCTACTCCCTCGTAATGGCTGCCTTCATGATAACCGGCGCAAAGCTCGCCGATATCTGGGGAACAAAGAAGGTCTTCTTCAGGGGGCTGGTTATATATACTATTGGAACACTGATGGCTGCTTTCGCCCCCAACCTTGCGGTTCTTCTTCTCGGCTGGTCGATTCTTGAGGGCATAGGCGCCTCGATGATGATGCCCGCCACAGTTACATACATCACCAAGGCCTACACCGGCAAGGACAGGGCCTTCGCCTTCGGCGTCTGGGGAGGCGTCGGTGGAGCGGCGGCGGCTTTCGGCCCGATAATAGGTGGTTTCTTCACGACTTACATTACCTGGCGTCTTGGCTTCTTCATGGAAGCCTTCATCGCCGCGGGGATATTCGCCTACATGAAGATACTCTCCGACTACAAGCCGGAGAAGCGGATAAAGCTCGACGTTATCGGAGCGGCACTCGTCGGCGTTGGTCTGTTCCTGCTCACGCTCTCGGTACTCATAATGGATCCGCTATCAAACCCGCCGGTTCTGCTCCTCATGGTTGCCGGCTTGGTCGTTCTGGCGGCATTCTGGAAGTACGAGGAGCGGAGGAAGGCCAGAGGAGAGGACGTGCTGATCGACGTGGACATCTTCAAGTCCAAGGTTTTCACCGCCGCCAACCTGGTGAGCATCTTCTTCCAGATAACCCTCGCGGGTATAATGTTCACGATTCCTGTCTTCGTTCAGCAGTACCTTCACTACAACGCCATCCAGACGGGCTTCGTTATAGTCCCACTCTCGATAATGATGTTCATATTCTCCATGAGCGGGCAGAAGTTCGCGAAGTACCTCACGCCAAAGCAGATAATCCAGCTCGGCATAGTTCTGACCTTCGTTGGTCTCTACCTTGTCCTGCGCGTCCTTAAGCCAGGTGTGGAAGGTTCCGACTTCGCCATCGGTCTCGCCCTCTACGGCACCGGCTTTGGGCTGATATTCTCTCAGATAACCAACCTCGCCATGATGGGCGCCAAACCGGAGCAGCAGGCGGACGCTTCCGGCATCTTCAACGCCCAGAAGCAGTTCGGTCTATCCCTCGGAACGGCCTTCATCGGTGCGGTTCTGGTTCTTGGAGTCATCCACAGCATAACCCGGCAGATTTACGAGTCGGGCCTCTTCGAGGGAAGCAAGGAGCAGATAAAGGAGGCCGTGATTCAGTGGATAATCAAGATGCAGCAGGGCGAGCTGAACATTCCGCCGGGGTACCACGATGCAGTTATTAAAATTGTGAGGGCATCGTTCATAGACACTATGAAGGTTGCGGTTCTCTTTATGATGGGCGTTCTCGTCATCAGCGCCCTTCTATCGTTCTTCCTCCCGAAGGGGGAGAAAGCGGGGGAAAGTTAGAGGGGATCACCTGACCAAAACCCAGCCGACCGGTGGGTGCTCTGCACCCCTCTTCCACTTTTCGTAGGCTTTGTCCCACCTCCTCAGGAGTTCGGCGCGCTTTTTCTCGTCTTTTATCCGTTCCACGTACTCCCGCGGGATGTAGGCGAGGTAGTGCGGAAGGTTGGGTTCAAAGACTCCGCTTTCGACAACTTTTCCTCCGGCACGCTTTACAAATTCCTTCAGCTCCTCCATTGAGAAGTAGTGAAGGTCGTCCTTCTCACCGAAGAGGGCTTCAAATATCTCCTCGCGCAGATTGTACAGCTCAATGTGGGCCATTTGACGCTCGTTGTTTGCTATCGGAAGGCTCTCGGCTATGAAAACCTTTCCGGCAACGCGGAGCATCTCCGAGAAAACCCTAACCATCGTCTTCTCATTTTTCAGGCTTCTCACCCCGTGAACGAGAACGGCCAAATCGAAGGCTTTGAATGGAAAAGGCAGTTCTCTTGCATCGGTCTTGAGAGGGATTACCCTGTGCCTTAAGCCCGCTGAATCGGTTATCTCCTCGAAGAAGCGCCATCTTGCCCTATCAACCGCCACAACGCGGCCGGTTTCGCCGACGAGATAAGCGAGTGAGACAGTTGTTAGAGCGTGAGCGCCGCATCCAACCTCTAAAACGTTCATTCCCTCTTTTAGGGGCGCGAACTGGAGAACGCGGAAGCGTTCGAGCATCTCGATGTGGAGCCAATTTGGAGGCAAAGGAAGCTCGTTCCTTAGAGGGATTTTGGAAAGAACGCTTTTTACAAATTCTTCTTCTTTGAACTGCATGAAAGACACCGGAAAATGCTAAAAGGCTCCTCCTTAAGGGTTTTTCGGAGAAAAAGTTTTATAAGTTGGGGTTGAATTAATAGCGAGAGTAAATTTTTGGATTTGTGGAATTTCCTCCCGAATGGTACCGGGCTTAATTTTAGTTTACACTATCGATTGTATCGCCATGCAATTCTTTTACTCAGGCTTCTTTTGTTTTATCCTAAGAGCAGAACCTAACTCTGAATAAATTTATACTTGAAAAAAAGAAAGAATTTTTACTTAAAGTAAGAGGAAAAACTCATAAAGATAAAGTGATTAGAACCTATTGCACACCACTTAAGGAGGTGAACCCCATGAAATGGAAGCCATTGTTCGCAGTCCTGCTGGGACTGCTTATGGTTGGGGTAACTGCCGAAAGCACAGCGGCATTAACAACTAAAAATTTGGACAACATACCTAATATGCAGGAGTTACCAAGAATCACCATCAGGAATGGGCATGTTATAGTTGGCGGGTACTCCTTCCCCATAGATGGAAAGATGGCAGTGCTTGACTCCAAGGGTCCCTCGAAGTACGAGGTTCCAATCAACCTAGTTCCGTGGTATGTTGTGGGGAGAAGTATAACCTTGCAGATACAGAACGAATATCTATCTACTGGAACTATTGATGAAGAGAAAATAAATAGACTCGTACAGATACTAGAAGTCATTACCGGCAAAAAATTTAGCTCTAAGGATTCTAGGGCACTTAAGGATCTCATTATCCAGGATATCAAAAAAGAGGCCAATTTAATTAGGTATGAGAAATGGCTCAAGACTCAGGAAGTATCAGAGAGCACGGCAGCAACAAGCTCTTCTTCATGGCTTCCCACAATATACCAGCCATTCGTTGATATAAAAGGCGATCCTGGTGTTCTTCATGGCGGAGAGGATCCTTATGGCCCATTCGAAGGAGACAACGGAATTGTAAAAGTCTACTGGTATATACACATGACTCAAGTTGGACCAATATTTGAAATTACTATTGTTTACAAAGATGAGGATGACCCAATTTGGGAATTGGACAAGAGTTATGATGCTTACAGGTGGATGCACTATGGGCGTATAGAGGACATGGAGACTTTCTATTATTACGCTTGGTACAACAAAGCAGATTTCCCATCAATCTACTCAACTGATGAATTCTTCGATAATCCTTTCCACGGGCCCCATGGTGATAAATATGGGGAGTCATACAAAGCTATATATGTCAGCACTTGGAACCATGCCATGAGTGCTCAAGTGGATTCAAATCCAAACCTTAAGAAAAAGGTATGGAAGCCTGGAAGTTATCCAACAAAAGAGGGAACTAGGGAAGATGCCGAAAACGACTATTAGGGGGTGCTTCCAGATGCAGAAAAAACTCCTAGAGTCTGCCTTTTTAATTTTCTTTTTAACCCTGTGCTTTTTTTCGTGGCTAAACAAAGCCCGCTGGATGGAACTCGTATCCTTATTGGGAATAGTTGGGGTTGGATACGCTTTCAAATCTTCACCACGATGGAAACTGACGATTGGGGGCTTCGTTCTGGCTATCTCTCTGCCCCTTGTCACATTGACGTTGGGAAAAACATGGTACTGGGTTACCGTTTTTATGATACTGCCTCCCTATTACCTCGGCTCACTGATCAGGCTGTCAAGAACGCCCTTGAAGTCACTGATCGTTTCGGTCCTGATGTTCATCCCCTTTGTAATCCCCCTTCATTTGAATTTTTACATCTGGGGTGCCACAGCACTTTACTGGCTGGTCCTGGGTCTGGTTGGCGGTCGCATTCATTCTTCCTATTTAGAAGTGCTGGTGCCTCCCCTCGTGGTCTACACTCTCAGCTTGGTCATGGTGGTAACTCTCACCCTCACGGAAACCCAGCTCCTGAAGGTAGCATCTCTGACTCCTCTCCTGCCGATTTATCCGGTCGGTGCGGCTATTACAATGGCTTTAAAAGGGAAATAAAAAACGACGAAATAAAAAACGACTCACTCCACAAACACCGCCGGCTTCAGCGGCATCGCGGCCTTCTTCTTTCCCCCTTTGTTCTCCTCGGGGTTGAGGATTATCTCGATGCCGAGCTCCTTCTCCATGAAGCCCTTTGCCTCCCTCAGGGCCTTCTCCTCGTTGATCCTCGTGACGTCGAAGGTCCTCTCCTTGATGAGGCGCTGGATGAGCTTGCTCACTTCTTTGCCGTGCTTCCTCATCTCCGGGTCTTTCATCAGTTCGGCCATGGCGCTCTTGAAGTCCCTCTTCTCCGCGACCACCTCGACAACGCGCCACTTCCACTTCGGGGCGGTGTAGACGTAGGCCCTCTTGGCGTCCTCTATCTTTGCCACGCGGATTATCTCCTTGATGTCCTCGATGAGGGCCTTGACGAACTCCTCCTCGGCCTCGATGGTTTCGTTCCACCACTCTGGAACCGGCTCCGGCCACTTCGCCAGGCTGACGAAGCCCTCTCCGCCCAGCTTCTCCCAGAGCTCCTCGCTGATGTGCGGGGTGAACGGCGCCATCAGCCTTACCCAGACCTCGGCGAGCTTCCTCAGGACGAAGCGCTTGGCCTTGTCGTCCCTGCCCTCGGTTCTCCTCATGTACCAGCGCAGGTCGTTGAGGACGCTGTAGAACGCCCACTGCACTGCCGTCCTCGTCCTGAACTCCTCGAGCGCCTGAGTTGCCCCTTCGATGGCCTTGTTCAACCTGTGCAGCATCCACTTATCGATGTCCTTAAGCTCGGTCTCCTCCGCCTCGTAGGTGGCGAACTCGCTTATCAGCTCGTAGAAGCGCTCGACCTGCCTGCGGAGCTTTCCAACTTCCTTCCTCCTCCAGTCGAAGTCGCTGTCGTGCTCGGCGAGGCCCATGATGTAGAGCCTGACGACATCGGCGCCGTTCTCCTCGATGGCATCGATGAAGTTCAGCACGTTGCCCTTGCTCTTGCTCATCTTGGTGCCCTCGAGCGTTCCGAAGCCGTTAACGGCGATGCCCTTTGGCCAGTGCTCCTTCCTGAATATGGCCGTGTGGTTGAAGATGAAGAACGTCAGGTGGTTCGGTATCAGGTCCTTCGCCGAGCAGCGCCAGTCGAGCGGATACCAGTACTCGAACTCCTCCTTCATCTCGTGGATGGTTTCAGCCGGGATTCCGGTCTTCTCGGCCAGCTCCCTCTCCTTCTCCTCGCTGAACTCCTCCAGGAACAGGTAGTCGAAGAACTCCCTCGTGAGCTTCTCGGGGTCGAGCCTGCCCTCCTTCCTCAGCCTGTTCATGTGCCTGCTTATCGTATAGTACGCCATGTAGATAGTCGAGTCGCTCAGGCTCTCGATGACCCAGTCGGGGTCCCACGGGAGCGGCGTTCCCAGTCCAACTTTCCTCGCGCAGGCCTTTTTGTCGAGCCAGTCAACTATGGCATCGAACTGTGTGCGCCTGCTCTCCGGATAGATGGTCATGTTCGCGAGGGCCTCACGGGCCTTCTCCTTCCACTCGGGGTTTCCGTAGTCTATGAACCACTGGTCGTGGATTATCTTGATGACCGCCTGGTTGCCGAAGCGCGAAATGACCGGCTTTTCCGCGAACTCGTACATTATTTCCGCGGTTCCCTTCTCCTGGAGCTCCTTGGCTATGAGGTCTTTGGCCTCCTGGACCGACTTGCCGGCGTAGGGCTCAATCTTGAAGACTCCCTTGTGGTACTCGGCCTTGTAGATGTTCTTGGTGGCCTCTTCGAGCTTCTCAACATCCCCCTGGCTCTTCACGCCGAGCCTCTCAGCCTCTTCAACCGCCGGGAAGTCGCCGTAGCCCTCCAGCTTGATCAGTGAGATGTAGCTTATCTCCTCAACCACGCGCGGGTCGACCTCGTACTTCAGCAGGATTTCGATTTCCTTCTTGAGGTCTTCAAGGGCCACGTGGTCGAAGGGCGCATGAGCCGGGACGCTCATAACGACTCCAGTCGCGTTGTCCGGGTCAACGAACTCTGCAGGCAGGATGATGACCTCGTCGCCGGTGACCGGGTTCTTCACGTACTTTCCGATCAGCCTCTCGCCCTTGAACTCCTCTAATACTTCAATCTCCCTGTCCTGGAAGGAGAGCTTGTAGGCAGCTTCCTTGCTGATTATCCATGTCTCCACCTTCTCGTCGCGCTTGACCTTTGCTTTGACGTAGGTGGCGTTGGGGTTCAGCCACATGTTGGTAACGCCGTACACCGTTTCCGGCCTCAGCGTTGCCGCTGGAAGGTAGATTTCCTCGCCGTCCTCCTCCAGGATGAACTTGATGATGACGTAGTCCAGTATCTGGACGTCTTCGCCCTCCATTATGTCGTGGTCCCCGAGGGCAGTTCCAACGACCGGATCCCATCTGACCCTGTGCGCTCCCTTAACGACCAGCCCCTCCTCCTTGAGCGTCCAGAACTGCCACTCTATGAACTTGCTGAAGGGCGGGAAGAGGCTCGTCGTGTGGAACTCGCGGGTCCAGTCAACTGAGAAGCCGGCTCTGATGAAGGTCTCCTTTGCGGCCTTCATGAAGTAGTTGACTATCTCCTTGGGATCTTCAAACTTCCAGAGTATATCCTCCGGAACCTTGTAGACGTCGCGGTAGATGTGTATGGTCTTGGGGTCGCGGTGCTTTATCCTCTCGGCGATTCCGACTATCGGCGCTCCCGTGATGTGCCAGGCCATCGGGAACAGCACGTTGTAGCCCTGCATGCGCTTGAAGCGCGCTATAACGTCGGGAATCGTGTATGTCCTTGCGTGGCCGACGTGGAGGTGTCCCGAGAGGTACGGGAAGGCGACCGTGATGTAGAACTTCTTCTCCTTTGGTTTCTCATTCGCCTTCGGTTCGAAGGCCTTCTCTTCCAGCCAGCGCTTCTGCCACTTTTCCTCAATGGCCTTGAAGTTAAGCTCAGCCATGGCCATACCTCCTCAGAATTTTTTCAAAAGAGCGTGAGCGATACTCCAGAATAGGGGGGTTATCCGGGAAATCAGGCATGGTTGCGATTCCAGCGATGGAGAAGACACTCCCCCCTCATTGGCATCGGAGCGAGTAACGGCTTTGGGTATTTAAGGTTTTTGGAAATTCAAAAGAGGACAGACTTTTTGTCCACTTTCAGCTCGACATGGTAAATTATTTAAGCAATTCGTAGCAAAGTATCCGCAGATTTTAGGTTCCCATCCAAACTTGGTTTGGGTGATTGAGATATGTCAGGGAATCCTGAGTTAGTTTATATTGATGACATTGAGGGCGGTCCCGTCATCGCGGTCAGAAAGTATGAGGATTATAAGTCCCTCTTAAATAAATACAAACCGGACGTTATGTATGCATCTGACAGATATTTTTACTTCTGGGACGGCAACAAGTTTTATGCACTCAGAAGGAGAGGATACAAGACGTTTGGGGATTTGGAGCTGTCGGTGAAGCTCGGGTTTTGGGATGCATCGGAAAATCTAAAATCTATTGAGTCTATTGGGGAGAAAGTTGATATCGACTATGGGGAGATAATAATACGCGGATATAACAAAGAGGGGAAACAGGTGACTCTGAGGTTTAACTCTGAAGGTGAATTGTTCTATTATGCAATAGACAGCGGATTTAAAGAGTTTAATGAATTCGTGGACGCCTTGAAGCTTGGTTTCCTTGATGGTGAATCATTCAGAAAAGCCTTATCGGGAGGATTCGCAGGCGCATCCGAATATTTTGATGCAATTGAGAGGGGGTTCACTAAATTTGATGAGTACGACGAAGCTAGGCGGCTTAATATCCCCTCCAAGTGGGAATACGACCTATTCAAGAAACTCAGCCTGATAAAGGAAAAGTACTCTTTGAAAACTATAGAAGAGGCTCATCTCATTAAAATTATATGTGACATGCCTGTTGGTGGGAGGGCTTCACTTCTGTCTCTTTGGAATCGTCTGCATTCTGAAAGGACAAAGGTATTGAGGAAATACAACATGTGGAATCGGAATACGAACTGGTACGGAGAACCGGAAATCCTGATCAGCCCAAAATCACTTGAGGGGTATCTGATCTCATCGGAGATCATACGGAAATTTGGAAAGTACAATGAGAAAGCCAAGTTGTTTGTGCGGATTCTGCCAGGAGGATTTTTGAGTGAAGACGAGTACAAATATGCAACGTCTAGAGGGTACAGGAATAGGCGTGAATACTTAGATGCCCAGAAAAGAGGTTTCATTGGTTCCCTTGGTAAGTTACAGTCTATCGAGCCCTTCACCATATTTGAAACAACATACAAGGTTTCAGGAACCCCCAATTTGAACCTTGGTGAAGAGTGCAAGATAAAATCGGGGAGAATTGGTGAGTGGAAGAAGCTGACGCTTAGGGATTTAGGGATCTCAACCGAGGCTGAGCTTTATAAATATGCCGTTGATAAAGGCTTTGAGTCATTTGGAGAGTTTTTTGAGTCCCTTAAACTTGGAACCCTGAAACGGGAGGAGTACCTTGCCGCTAAGAAGGGCAAGTTCAAGAGCATACTGGAGTTCTGGGTTTCCAAAGGATTGGGTCATTCTAGGAGACAGGAATTGATACGGGAGATTTATGCTGATTATGAGGAGCTTAAGAAACTCAAGGAAACCTACAAACTTAGAACCTACGGAGATGCATTGGTCTTTAGGTTGCTCCGTACGCTTCAGCAGAAGAAACGGAAGATTGACTTGGACAGCCTGTGGAGATGGCTAAAGGAGTGTGAGTACACATATTTTAGCAGGGGATCACTGTGGTATCACCTCGGTAGAAAAAGCGGGAATTACAGAACCTTCACCAGTAAGGAAGAGCTGGAAAAATACATCGTTGCCCTATTGGGGAAGCACGAGGAACTTGGGACATACGATGCCGAGAGCAAGTCGTTCGTGCCAAAGCTGCCTCCCGTCATTGTTGATGGGAGCAACGTGGCGTGGGAGGGTAGAGATAAAAAGCTCGGAGAGAAGGCTCTGGCAAGGAACATTGTGCTCGTCATTGAGAAGCTGAAGGAACTGGGATATTCTGATGTACAGGTTTTCGTTGATGCTAGTCTCAGGCACAATGTGGAGGACAGTGAAGTATTGGAGAAGCTAATCGTGTCTAAGACTGTAAAATTAATGCCCGCCGAAGTGCAGGCAGATGAGTACATAATAAAATACGCC
This sequence comes from Thermococcus celericrescens, assembly GCF_001484195.1. Taxonomy (NCBI): domain Archaea; kingdom Methanobacteriati; phylum Methanobacteriota; class Thermococci; order Thermococcales; family Thermococcaceae; genus Thermococcus; species Thermococcus celericrescens. The sequence goes on along the minus strand of NZ_LLYW01000008.1, from coordinate 35,600 downwards.
CGCGACATTGACGCATATATAGTCTCCAACGATAGATACAAAGAATGGAGAAGGAAGAATCCGGATCTCGAAGAGTTCATCAAAACACATAGGGTTACTTTCACTATACACAAGGGAATCGTGCACTTTGATGAAAAGATTGAGGGTTTATGAGGGAGCTCATACGATTATCAGCTCCCTCTCCGCCCGCGTCAGCCTCTTTCCTTTTCCATCGTGAACGACGACGTCGTCCTCTATGCGAACACCACCCAGGCCCGGAACGTAGATTCCGGGTTCTATAGTGAAGGTCATGCCGTTCTCCAGGGCCACGTTTCCGTCCGGGCCAATGTACGGCTCTTCGTGGACATCCAGCCCGAGTCCGTGCCCGGTTCTATGGGTGAAGTACTCGCCGTAGCCGGCTTTCGCTATCGTCTCCCTCACGGCCCCGTCCACCTCCCTTGCGAGAATACCTTCACGGACGGCTCGGTATGCCCTCTCCTGTGCCTCTTTGACGACTTCGTAAATTTCCACCAGCCTCTCGTCCGGCCGTCCAAGGGCGATGGTTCTCGTGATGTCCGAGCAGTAGCCCTTCCACTTCGCCCCGTAGTCGAGTATCACCAGGTCACCCTTCCTGAGCCGCCTGTCCCCGGGCGCGTGGTGGGGGTTGGCGGCGTTTTCACCACTGGCCACTATCGGCTCGAAGGAAATCCCATCGCTGAGCTCCCTTATTGCCAACTCTATCTTCAAAGCCAGCTCCCGCTCGCGCATACCCAGCAGGTCCCAGCTCAAAAGCTCTTCAAAAACCCTGTCAACGACCTTCGCCGCGTGCTTCATGTAGTCGATTTCCCTGTGGTCTTTCCTCATGCGAAGCTCCCTGATGACTGAACTGAGGGAATAGAACTCGAACCCCCTGTTTCCGACGCGGAAGATGTTTATGAGCCAGTCGGCACGCATCGTGTCCTCTATGAGAAGTCTCCCGCCCGACAGGTGGAACTCCGCCAGGATCCAGGCGAGCTTGTCGTAAGGGTTCTCCCCGTCGCGCCAGAATGTAACAGGAAAGTTCCTGACAACGTTTTCATAGAGGCTCGGGGCCAGGAGCCGGTAGTCGCCGTCGGCGCTCACAACCAGAACGGTGAGCCTCTCACCAGCCTCGTGGATGTGGATGCCCGTGAGATAGTAGAGATTGGTCCCGGGACTGATCAGGGCACCGTCGAAGTTCCTTTCCTTCATGAGGGAGATGAATTTATCGAGGAGCATTTGTATCACCGTTAGCTAGCCTTTTGCACGGGATCTTTAAAATTTTCCTAATTTAAAGCATGCCCAACACACGGGGCACAAGTTTTATAAATAACGCATGAAAGTAACCCTCTTGGTGAATCAAAATGGTGAAATTAGAGTTTTCTGTGTCTGATGTGGGCATAAGATTTACTAGGCGGGGCTCATTCACCTCTCTTAAGGATAACGGATTAAGAATAAATCGGGTAAGGATTGTGCCCTCAGGCCGTTCGTTGAGATTGGTTCTCATGGAAAAAAGCAGAACAACAGCTAGAAGGAGACGTAAACTTGGCCCGGCAAAGCTTCCAATCCTAAAGAAGGAGTACCCTATGGAGATAGCCTCTAAATCCAAGTGGGTTATCTGGATGCCTAATTACTTCGATCTTGAGATGTGGTATCTCAATTCTAGGGGCAAAAAGGCCAACGAGCTTGTCCTAGAGGGCAAAGGCGAGATCCTCTATGTTGAGGGCGGAATCCAGAGAATAAGCAAGGTTCATGAAACAATCTCAGTCTATAGCATCGCGTTTTTGAGAAGTTCATCTTTCTGTGCTGAGGATTCTTTTCCGGCACTGGTAAACGGTTTAAACTACCTACTCTCCCTACGTTAGCCCGGTTTTGTTTTCACTGTAATTGTTTTTATCTTATGGTGTAACATAGATTTTATAGCAAGTCTTTTTGCCATTTCTTCGCTCTTAAGGATGAAGTAAAGTGCAGGGAGCCAGAAGCTACCTGCAAATCCAGCCCAGTAGATTATCCTCATAAACTCATGAAAGACTGAATGCGAGACGGTCCCCCCTCACGATGAAGTACTCGAAGTGATGGGAGTTTTAGTGGCAGTTTAAGGGGATAGCAGGTAACGTTCCTGCTCCAGCGTCCGATAGTGGGATAAACTAACACATAGGCGTCCTAAGAGGGGTAGACGATCAAGAAAGTTAGGAAGAGCTTTAGCCTCTGTCTGATCATTGTGGCTATTCCTCCGCAACCCTTAAAAACTCAACCTCGAACCTCGACCGACTAGGCGGGGCAAACCCGCGGGATGTTCCCGTAAGGGAGAACCACAAACAGGGAAGAGGTGAACGAGATGAGCATGTACAAGTACATTAGGGAAGCCTGGAAGAGCCCGAAGAAGAGCTACGTTGGGGACCTTCTCAAGGTTAGGATGATCAAGTGGAGGAGGGAGCCAGTCGTCGTCCGCGCCGAGAGGCCGACCAGGCTCGACCGCGCCCGCTCGCTCGGCTATCAGGCCAAGCAGGGCTACGTTATCGTTCGCGTCCGCGTCAGGAAGGGCGGAAGGAAGAGGCCCAGGTGGAAGGGCGGAAGGAAGCCGAGCAAGATGGGTCAGGTCAAGTACAGCCCGAAGAAGAGCCTCCAGTGGATCGCCGAGGAGAAGGCCGCTCGCAAGTTCCCGAACCTCGAGGTTCTCAACAGCTACTGGGTTGGCGAGGACGGAATGTACAGGTGGTTTGAGGTCATAATGGTCGACCCGCACCACCCGGTCATCAAGAGCGATCCGAAGATAGCGTGGATAGCCGGCAAGGCCCACAAGGGCAGGGTCTTCCGCGGTCTGACCAGCGCTGGTAAGAGAAGCCGCGGCCTACTCAACAGGGGTAAGGGCGCTGAGAAGGTCAGGCCCAGCATAAGGGCCCACCAGGGTAGGGGTAAGTGATCTCTCCCCCTTACTTTAATTCTAAATTCTTAGTGGTAGTAGCTTAAAGCTCCATTGAAATACGTCTCTGCTTCCATGGTTCAACTTTTGCATTTCCGAGCAACTCTTTTACCTGATCTTCTTTTGATTCGTTCTAAACCAAAAATGCAACTCGGAACGAATTAATACTCGAAAAACAAAGAAAGAGTTCTTATGTTAAGCAGAGAGAAAAATTTATGGGGATGGGTTGATTAATAAATAATGCAAAAACTGCAAAGAGGTGAACCTCGTGAAGTGGAAGCCATTGTTCGCAGTCCTGTTGGGACTGCTGATGGTAGGAATAGCGGCAGCTGAAACAAGCCCCCCAATGATCAAGCCCACAGAATCCAACGATACGTTAGACATCAAGCTCCCCCCGTCATCACTGGGAAAAACGATGTACTTCTATGGCGGGGATGCGGTGAAAGCCTTGGCAGAGCTTGAACACAAAAACATAACCCTAAGAATAGTTCTCGACCACGAATTATCCCGAATAACGTTCCTTGGAGTGTACGAGAATCCCGACGGTAGGGTGTATTACTACATTGTTGAAGGGCCCGTAAAAAAGGAGGCTGCCCTAAGGGACTTTATCAAAAATGCTAAGCACTTCTCGCAGAGGCCAACATTTAGAGAAGTATCGATGCTGGGACGAACTAGGAATTGGATCGACATCGGTGCGATCACATGGAAAAAGGCTTCTATCGGGACGACAATGGAGATGGGGGTAACTGCGGAGTTCAGCTATGTTCCCACTGCCTCTGGAATGATTTACTACCTAGTGGAGATTCATCAGGTTGCTAAACCCAAGAGACATGATATAGCTGTTGATGAAATGACCGTTGATGTCAGTGTTCCCGCCGAGATACCCCTTTCGGAGGTATGGATAAGCAAGTGGCTCCCCCAAACGGACGGGGGGCCCAAAAGATACTACTCGTACACCTCGCAGATAGGCGTGGACGGGAACCTGCTCAGTTATTCGGCATCTGCATCGACTAGTGAAGAAACCAACGATGGTATCACGTTTAGATGGAAGGTTAGGAGTCGTGAGATTGGCAGGGATGTTGAGTTCGTCCATTATGACTTTGTAAGGAAGATTGGAAATGGGAGGCTATCGCGACCCGCTTATGGGGTGATCCTCGATGCAAATCCGAGCGTTATCATCGTCTCCGCGCAGAACAATGCTCGGTTGTCCTTTGAAGCCCAAGCGAAGTTCAACATTGCCAACAGGATGATTGTCCCAACTGATACGCTGAAATTCGAAGTTGAAGTTAATCCTAAGGGCGTGAAAGAGCGTTGATTTTTCTATTTTTAACTTAATCTCGGCACTCACCGATGGCGAGGGTTATCCAGTGGCATTAGAGGGCAAGGCTTAAACGCCTTCGATGCATTCCACGCGGCAAAATAAAAGCTTGGATAAAGTTTACGAGCAGGTCGGGATCAAGAGAATAAAGCTTGAAGACCCGGAGTGAATATGGCTGTTTTTATCTTACCTTTTGAAGTTGCCGGGGGAACTAAACATTTCTGAATGAGTATATCATGATATAAGGTTGTTAACATTAGGTTATTGTTTAGTAAGGTTTATTTATCCGCATTGGGATACTGGGATAAAAGACCCCCGCTTGCGAAGGAGGTACTGTGATGGGCGTGCTCAGGTACTCGTTCTCCAAGTACTGGGAGCTTTCCAGGACGCTGAGGAAGAGGCAGGCGCTCATCGTTCTCCTGAATTTGATTGTCTCGTACCTGAACGTCCGCTTTGCCCTGATGCTGAGGGACACGATAAACAGCCCGAACACGGGCAGGATACTAGTTCTTGGAGGTTTTCTCGTCCTGATAAACGCCCTGAGCTTCGTGGTTACCTACCTCCTCGACGTATCCAAGAGGGCAATGCAGGTGGAGATAATAGGCAGGATTTACGAGAAGATCCTCCACGCAAAGGAGGAAACATTCAGGGTGAAAACTCCCGGGGAATACCTCACCGACCTGGTTTCAAACGTCGTCTACGTCAGCTCACTCTCGGCCGCCCTTATACCCGCTCTGGTTGTGAACGCGGTGAGCTTTGGGGCCTACCTAATAGCCCTCTTTCTCCTTAGTCCAAGACTCTCCCTCGTCCTGCTTCCGTTTTTGATAGCGACCGTTCTTCTCTTCAAAAAGCAGGTCGGGGAGCTCGCCAAGGTGTCCTCTAAGGAGAGGGACAGGTTCTCAATGCTGATTGAGAGGATAAGGACGAACCTCGAAGGGAGAAAAAGCATTAAAAACACGGACTCTTTGAGCGGGGCTATGAGGAAACTGAACGAGGAGTGTACGAGATGGTACAACTCGGTCAGGGGGCTCGTGCTCGCGTCTTTGAAGTACAGGTATCTCTACCACACCCTCTACAGGCTCGTGCCCCTGATCAGCATTCTGGTCGGGCTCCTCTGGAGGATGGACACCGGTACTCTTGTGGCGTTCTACATGATGGCAGGGGAGATCATAGAGCCCCTGGTCGTAATTTTAAACGACCTCGGCCACGTTCCAGAATCCTATCCAGCCCTTAAGAGAATCGATGAGGCCCTCAACATGGAGGAGGAAAACTTTGGGGAGAGAACCATCACGCAGGTTGAGAGTATAGAACTGAGAAACGTCTCGTACGGCACCATCCTGAAGAACGTGAACCTCAAGATACTCCGCGGGGATAGCCTCGGTATCATAGGGGAGAGCGGAAGCGGCAAGACGACCCTCGCGAACGTAATCGCCTGCCACTACCTCCCGGATGAAGGGGAAGTTTTAGTTAACGGCATCCCGGCCAGGGAGTTCGGGAACCTGAGGAGAAAGATAATTCTTGTGGAAACAAACGAGTTCATATTCCCCGGCACCGTTCGGGAGAACGTAACCCTCTGGGAAGAGTTCGACGAGGGGGAGCTGAGGGAAGCAGTGAAGGTGGCGAGGGTGAACCTGCCCCTGGACGAGAAGATCGGGCCCAGTTACAGGGAAGTCTCCCTGGGAGAGCGGCAGAGGATAGCCCTGGCCAGGGCCCTGATACGCAAACCAGAGGTTCTACTCCTGGATGAAGCCCTTTCGGGAGTTGATCCAGACGTAGAGGCAGAGATAATCGAGGAAATAAAAGCCCGGGGGATAACCTTGGTCGCGATATCCCACAGGCCGTCCACAACCAAGCTCGTGGACAGGCTCGTGCTGGTGGAGAAGGGGAGGGTGAGGGAAGTGGGGGGATAAGCGCATCACGGGGTCCTGGAAAACCTCTTAAAGGGCTATGATTTTCCGTAAACATTCCCATGCCACCTTACCAGTCAAGCCATTCTCTCAGAACCACACAGTGAAATGGTTTTTAAGCCCCCTCACCAAACCCTTCCCGGTGGGAAAAATGACAAAACTTAGGGCACACCACATCAGGCTCACAACCTTCATCCAAGCAACGGAGGACGAGGACAAGGTTCTTGAGGCGATAGCGACCTTCATACCGGAGGGCATAGATGACGATGATATACTATTTGATATTGACGAGACCACTGGCTTTTTCGGCAACCCCATCAAAGTCGTCAACGTCGAAATCAAGCGGAGCAAGGCCGTTAGGCTGTTCATAGACTACTTCAAAGAGTTGCTGAGCGAGGAGGACAGGCGCTACCTCCTGGACCACCTTGATGAGAAGGTCGATGAGGAGGGAACCTTCTACGTCCGCTTCAACAAGCAGAAAGCGTATCTCGGCGAGTCGGAAATAGATGAGGGGTCGGACGTGGTGCAGGTCAGGATAAAGGTCAAGGCCTTCCCCATGAGGAAGGAAGCGGTCGTCAGAGCCGTTCGGGAGTGGCTGGAGGAATGAGCGTCGGGACGCCCCTTGAGGATGGGGAGCGGGAGGTATCCTTCTCCCGCGACCACTTCGTTGAGATGGACGTAAGGAGCGAGGAAGCCTACGAGCTGGCCAGTGAGTGGTTTGATGAGGTCGTCTTCACGAGGAAGCTCGTTCTTGATGGTCCCCCCGACTGGGGCGAGCTCAAGGATGAGCTCAGGCTCCTCCGTGAGAGGTACGAAAAGGTCGCCCTCCTGCTCGTTACAAGCAGGCCGGGTCTGATAAAGGAGGTAAAGAAGAGGAACCTCCGTGCCCTCCTCTACGTTCAGGGCGGCGATATGAGGGTGAACCGCCTTGCCATTGAGAACGGTGTTGATGCCCTCATAAGCCCCTGGTTCGGGAGAAAGGATCCGGGATTTGACCACACCCTCGCGGGAATGGCCGCCCGGAGGGGAGTCGCCATAGGGTTCTCCCTCGCGCCCCTGCTCTCTGCTGGCCCCTACGAGAGAGTTCAGATCCTCCGCTTCATGACGAAGACCTGGCAGCTGGTGGACAAATACGGTGTGCCGAGGTTCATCACGAGCTCCGCGGAGACGAGGTGGGAGGTTCGCGGACCCGGTGATCTGATGGGTCTCGGGAGAAACATAGGCATGGACGCCCCAAGGGCGAGGGCGAGCCTGAACTTCTATCCGAGGAGGCTTCTGAAAAAAGTTTGAGGGGCTCAGCCCCCAAGCGCCGGAAAGTGCTCCGGTTCGTAGTCCTCGAGTTTTCCATCGAGGTAGTCCTCGTATCCCTTGAGGTCGAGGAGTCCATGCCCGCTGAGATTGAAGAGGATGACCTCTTCCCTTTCCTCCGCTTTTGCCCTTATGGCCTGGCCTATAGCTCCTTTTACTGCGTGGGCACTCTCTGGGGCTGGGATTATTCCTTCGGTCCTCGTAAAGAGCTCCGCCGCCCGGAAAACGTCGTTCTGATGATAGGCCACCGGAGTGACTACTCCGTGGTTTATGAGGACGCTGAGCGTTGGGGCGAGGCCGTGGTAGCGCAGTCCCCCGGCGTGGATCGGGGGCACGTAGTAGGTGTGACCGAGGGTGTGCATCTTCATCTTTGGTGTGTAGCCGCCGGAATCCCCGAAGTCGTACCTGTAAACTCCCCTGGTCATTGTGGGGGCTGCCCTGGGCTCGACCGCTATGAACTTGTAGTCGGCTTTCCCTTCGAGGACCTCCTTAACGAAGGGATATGCCAAGCCGGCGAAGTTGCTTCCACCGCCAACGCAGCCGATTATAACGTCCGGCTCTTCAAACTCCCTCATCTGCTCCATGGCCTCGAGTCCTATGACGGTCTGATGCATGAGGACGTGATTCAAGACACTCCCGAGGGCGTAGCGGGCATTCCCATCGCGGAGAACGTCCTCTATGGCCTCGCTGATGGCTATTCCAAGGCCCCCTGGATGGTTGGGATCCTCCCTCAGGAATCTCCGCCCGATTTCAGTCCTTTCGCTCGGGCTTGGATAGACCTCCGCCCCGTAGAGGCGCATTATTGTCTTCCTGTAGGGCTTCTGGGCGTAGCTGGCGCGGGCCATGTAAACCCTGGCCTTGAGTCCAAGCAGCGCCCCGGCCAGGCTTAAAGCCGTTCCCCACTGTCCGGCTCCGGTTTCTGTTATAAGCTTCTCAATCCCCTGCTCCTTGGCATAGTAGGCCTGGGCCAAGGCGGTGTTTATCTTGTGGCTGCCCGTCACCGTTGCACCCTCGTACTTAAAGTAAATCCTTGCCGGAGTTCCCAGGGCTTTCTCGAGGTTTGTGGCCCTAAAGAGAGGTGTCGGCCGCCCTATCTTGGCGTAGAGCTCACGGACCTTCCTCGGAATCTCAATGTAGCGCTCGGTGCTCATCTCCTGCTTTACTAACTCCTCCGCGAAAATCCTCAGCAACTTCTCCGGTTCCATGGGCTCATCGGTTTCCGGGTCAAGCGGCGGTGCCAGGGGTTCCGGAAGGTCTGGCAGTATGTTGTACCACCTCTTTGGTATCTTGGAATCCGGCAGAACGGCTTTCATTCTAACACCTCCTCTAACGATTCAAAAATGTGTCCCAAAAACGAGGGAATAATCAGAGTAAGAACTAACCCTGAATCCTTCTGAGGCTCATCAGCCTCGCCAAAAACGAGCCCCCCTCAGTTTAAAGCCGCCAAAAGCAATCCCGCCCGAGAATCTGTGGGCTAGCGTTGGGATTCAGGGAACCTTCAGGACAGCCAAAAACAATCACTCCTGTATTGCATGGGGCATCGGAGTATGGAACGCCGCATTGTTTAAGAGCCTTTCGGTCTGGCCGTTGATGATAGGACAAAGCTGGTGTCTTCAACGCTCCCCTTAACCGCCACGGCGACGAAATACCCTCCGCGTTCAAGACAGATGGAGGTCGTTCTTCCGTCGGAAGTGTCGAGCAGGTAGCGGGCGTAGTCGCACTGTCCACGAATCCCGTACACGAGAAGGGTCACGCTGACGTTCTTCTCACCCACAGATGTCAAAAACTCCTTTCCAGCGAGGGCCCAGAGGGTGGGTTCTCTTGAGGATTTCATGGCAAAGCTCCCGTTGAGCTCCCCTATTACGGCGTTGAGCACCTCCTCAGGCGCCGGCCCTCTAGCTTCCCGGCCGTTCTTCAGCCCGCATAGAAGCTCCTTCGCGGTCCTTTCAACGTCTTCCATTTTCCCTCTCAGCACAATGATTTCTTTTTCCCGGAGGGAAACGTAGATTGATTCCCCTCCCCGCGTCCACAGAGACCACCTGCAGTCCCCGCTTTTTCTCTCCATCCGCTTGACGTATCCGGTTCCTTTGAGCTCGATTTCTATGGCTTTGTAGGTGTTCTTAACCCACTCGCCGGGCCAGTCCGAGGGCAGAAACCTTCCGACCCCGATGCCGTCCTCTGTACTCCAGTTGAAGCGGTACCTTACGAAAGTCGGCGGCTCGCTCGCGTTCCAGAGGTAATCGTCGTGCCAGCGGAGCGCAAACCCCTTGACGCCCCTGCAGGGCCCCCGTGCCGAGATAACGGCGATACCTCCCCCAAGAATCCTTGTTTCGGCCAGATATATGCATTCCTCGCCCTTAACAAACAGAGCATCGCCTATGATGTCGGAGTCGGTGACGTAGTTCTCCACGAGCCTTAGGTAGCCCCCCGATTCGACGCGTTCCGTGGCCTCGCGGTAGGCATTATTAGCTTTCCCACGTGGTTCATAGAGGGTTACAGAACGGCCGAGGAGGGGAAGTCTGACCCTTGAGGACTTCCAAGCAGCCCCGCTGACGTGGATTGTTGAGTACGCAACCGTCCCGTTGCAGGAGTAGGTAAGCTCCCCACCCCTCAGCGGCCAGGTATCTCCCCCTTTCTCCCAGCAGCCCGTAGCAAAGTAGAGGCCGAACTCGACGTTTGGGCTGGTCACGGGCGGGGGCGTCAGGATGGCCATCAAGACGAGCGAGATTATCAAAAACGGTGCCAGCCGGAGGGGCCTTTTGCTGTAGTAGTCCCTGAAAACCGCTGGAGGTATGATAACCGCGGAGATAAAGAGGAGGACTCCGAGGAAGTGGTTGAGCTGGAGAAGTATCCACGCGAGGAAAGAGAGCAACGCCGAGATGGCGATGGAGACAGCCAGTTTGCCCGCCATGTTCCTCCATAACCTCTACGTCGTAGAGGGTTATAAGGTTTACAATCGCTTCAAATTATCCTGAAGTGTTTCCACAAGGGTTATTAGTGCCGGGCCCGTAGTCCCTCCGATGGGCCATGCTCCGGCTGGAAATCTACTGCGACGAGGGTGAGGGTGAGAAGGTCAGGAATGTTCTGACCAAGTGGAGCCTTCAGTTCTACGCCGAGGAAGTGCAGAGCAACGAGCACCGGGCGCTCAAATTCACCGTTCTCGTGCCGGATTTCGTGATTAACGACGTCGTCGACGAGCTGATGAAGGCAGTTGACCTTCGGAAGGGGCATTCATCGATAACCTGGGCACCCGTCAGCGGGAAGTCCGTGAAATACGCCAACTCGGTAAAGTCTCTTAAAAAGTTCAAGCGCCACTGGACCCTGGCGGCCATAGAGGGGCTCATCGAGAACGCCAACAACCAGGCCCAAGTCGACCCGATTCAGCTCACCCTCGGTGCCGTTGCCTCGATTATAGCCCTCTTCGGCCTCATCAACGACAGCATAGTGATGATAATCTCGGCCATGCTCCTCTCGCCGATTCTCGGCCCGCTCTACGGATTCTCCCTCAACATCGTCATGGGCAAGGGCAGGGATGCCCTCGACGCGGTTTCCTCCATTCTCAAACTCCTCGGCGTTATATTCCTCTCGGCCCTTGTGGTGTCCTTGATCCTCAATCTTGCTGGCTCGATGCCGGCGGAGCCGACCCACGAGATACTGTTGAGGGGCCAGTCGGGACTGGTTTACATACTCCTCGCGATAATCCTCGGCTACGCCGGAATAGTTGCCATAGTGAGCAGAATTCCCGAGATTCTGGCGGGGGTTTCAATTGCGGCCGCACTGGTTCCTCCGACGACGGTTATCGGGATATCCCTCGCGATGGGCTGGTGGGATGTTTTTGCCGGCTCTCTTGCCCTCACCGTTGAGAACGTCCTCGGTCTTCTCAGCGGCTCTCTCCTCGGACTCTACGTCCTAAACGTCTCCCCCAGGAGCTACTACGAGAGGAGGGCTGCGAAGCTATACACGAAGAGGACGATGCTGGTGCTGGCCATCATGCTCGCCACTCTCGTCCTTGTGGAGCTCCTCAGCTAGGCCACTTCGGTCTGCTCATAGATCGGCTTTCCCTGCCGGTGCTTCACCAGGAGCCCGTAGAAGAACTCCTTGAGGTCGGGCCCCATCTCATCGTCCATGAGCAGGTCCGCCCTGCCGGGATACTCTTTCTCCGCCCTCGTTATCAGGAGGGCTATGGCTGGTGTCAGCTGCCCGAGGAGGATTTTAACGAGCTCGGGGTAGGCGTCTTCGTCTATCTCCTCGTCCGCCTCCATGCCGAGGTACACCACGAAGCCCTTCATCTGGACGGCGAGGACGAATTCGTTCTCGCTCAGCTCGAAGAAGGAGAAGTTGTAGCCCTTCGAGTCGGTCCTCGCGAGAAGGACGCCCCTGATTGAAACCGTCACGGGCTCCTCCTCGATCTCGAACACCAGGTCCTTGGCCAGCTCCCTCTGGGCTATTGCGTAGAGTTCCTCTATCGTCATGTGGCTACTTTCTCGGGCCCGAATAAAAGGGTTTCGCGTCACGTTTTTAACGATGACGTCCAAAGGAATTACGGTGGTGTCATGAAGATCACTCGCTTTGGCGTCTCCGTTCCCGACGAGCTGCTCGAAAGGTTCGACCGTATAATCGAGGAGAAGGGCTACGTGAACAGGAGCGAGGCAATAAGGGACATGATGAGGGACTTCATAGTCCGGTACGAGTGGGAACAGGGTGAGGGTGAGGTCGCCGGCACGATAACCATGCTCTACAACCACGATGAGGCAGAGGTGGTCAAGGAGCTCCTCGACCTCCAGCACGACTACCTGAGCGAGATAATCTCCAGCATTCACGTCCACATGGACGAGCACAACTGCCTGGAAGTCATCATAGTTAAGGGTAAGGCCAACAGGATAAAGGAGATAGCGGACAGGCTGCTGAGCCTCAAGGGTGTAAAGCACGGCAAGCTGGTGATGACGGGGACAGGGAAGGAGCTGGTTTAAATAGGGGCTTCTGGATGAGGATATTGAGCTTTCTGACGTCTCTGATCGTCATCCTTTCCTTTGTTCTCCCCTGGCTCAAGCCTCCCTCTGGGGAAATGATGTTCATCGCGATCTTCGATCAGGTCCTGACCACCCCCCATGGCTTTGAGGGCGTCTTCTGGTGGCTCAACCCTGCTAGCACGGGCTCGATACTAACCTTCGTGGTCTTCTTCGCGGGGCTGTTCCTTGTGCTCCTGGGCGTCTTTTTTTGGAATACTCGGTGGGAGGCTCGGTCCGGGCATTGGGCTGGTCGGGATGTTCCTCTTCACCACCGTGGCGTGGTACATGTACGGCGGGGGATTCGTGGGTATAATCGGAGATGGCTACCTTCTGGGACTCGGCGGCTTCGTGGCAGGATTTGTTCTTGGCGGAGGCAAGTACCTCTAGCCCATAACCTCGACCACATCGCCGTTCCCCGGCGGCAGGGCGGACATGACGTCCTCCTCCCTAACCTTGTAGCCCCACTTTTCGAGGATGTGTTTTATCCTCTTCACCAGCTCGCTCTTCCTGAGTGGGCCGGGGCGGATCACGATGTATCTATTCGTGTGGGCTTTTATGGCATCAACCGGGGCGCAGACGACGAAGTCCTCGCCCTCGTAGTTGATTATACCGACGGCGAGCTTGAGCGGAAGCCCGTGGAGCCAGTTCCTCTTGCCGTAGACCATGAAGGCCCCCTTGCCCAGGTACTCGCCGCTGGGTGTCTGCTTGGTGACCTGGTTCGGATGCGCCCAGTAGGCGTCTTCACTGTAAACGCCCCTGCTCCATGCCTTGCTCATCGAAACCGCGAACTGGCAGGCCTCGAAGATGGTCTTTTCTCCGGCCTTCTGGCCATCCTTGATGACGACGTGAGGGGCGCCGTAAACGTCGGCGTGGCAGTAGAGGTCGTTCCCGTCCATGTGCCTCTTTATGAGAATCTCGTTGGTGCCAGCGTCCTTACCCCCCAGAACGAGGAAGCCCTCGCTCGAAACGAACCAGCGGAACTTCTCGAACCACTTCCTCTTTCTCCTCTCTATCCTCTTAACGCTGAGTTCCTTCTTGAGCTCCTCCTCGATGAGCCTCTCTGTCTCGTCCAGCTTCCTCTTCGTGTCCTCGTAGGCCTTAAGCGCTCCCTCGTGCTTGTGCCTGAACTTCTTGGCCTTCTCGTAGTAGAGCTCGGCGTTCTCGCCTATGCTCCTGTTGAGGTACAGCCGGACCTTCTTTCCCTCAAGCTCTATCGTCACAGCCTTTTCCTTCGGGTCGGTTCCCTTCACCATGAGCGCGACCCTGTTGCCGGCCTTCTTGCCCTCCTCGATGCGCTTCTTGAACTCCTCCCAGCCGAGGGTCTCCGTGGCCTTCCTGAACTCCTCCAAAAGCCTCTCTATGAGGGCGTAGTTCGCGTAGATCAGGTCTCCTATCTCCTGGTTGGCCTTCGCCCCCTCCTCGAAGCCCTTGAGCATCTCCTCCTGCTTCCTGAGCGTCATGAGGAGCTGCCTCTTCTTGGCTTCGAGCCTCTTCGTCTGCTCAATCCTTGCCTTCTCAAGGGTTATCTTTCCAAAGTACTCGTCGAGGGCCTCGCTGAAGGTGTTAAAATAGCGCTTCTCGAACCCCTCGTAGATTCTCAGCTCTATCGGAACGACGTCGTGCATGTTTCCGTCCTTGAAGACTATGTTGGGCCTCGGTTCATCGTTGAATGTGTTCATCATCGCCTCGTAGACCCTCAGCAGGTCGTCGTCGCTCAGCTCCTTAACGGGGGTCGTCTTGTCGAAGCCCGCTCTTGTTGAAATCTCTTCCGCGTACATTCCGCCCATGTTGAGCTTCCTCGCCAGGGCGCGCACGAGCTCGAGCTCTTCATTCTCCCTCATCAGCTCGATGAACCTCTCCCGAGTTACCTCGAGCGGGTTCTCCCTGGCGGGGGGATACTGGTATTCCGCCTTCGGCATTATCCTTCTGTCCTTGTACTCCTCGTAGCGTAACGCCGCAACGATTTTGTTCTCCCCGTCCACGAGTATCACGTTTCCCCTCCGGAAGAGCTCGCCGATGAGGGTGTGGTCCCCAACGCGAATCTTCACTATCCTGTCGAAGCCGTGCTGCTCTATCGCGTCTATGAACCCGCCGCTGAGGTGCTTCCTGAGGAGCATGGTGAAGCTCGACGGCTGCTTCGGCGCCTCCTTAACGTACGTCGTCACATGGAAGCGCTTCCCAGCCTGGAGGATTAAATCCTGCCTCCCCTCCTTCGTCCTGAGCTTTATCCTAATCTCGTCGCCGTCGTGGTAACTCTTGTCAACGCGAGAGCCAACGAGGGACTGCAGTTCCCTCACGATGTAACGGATATCAACGCTGCTCATCTCTTCCTTCATCCTCTCACCCCTTCCGGATTGTCCCTTTCCCCTTTAAACCTAACCGGTGTTCGCAATTGTCCACGGGCTCAGTTCTGTTCCGGATAAGGTTAAATACTCCGAGTGCAATAACACTCCAGGTGATACAGAGTGAAAGGCTATTTCACATTCGTCCTCCACACCCACCTCCCTTACGTTCGGAAGCACGGCAAATGGCCATTCGGTGAGGAATGGCTCTATGAGGCCATGAGCGAAACTTACCTGCCTCTTCTTATGGAGTTTGAGCGCCTCCGCTCCTCCGGGGTGAGGTTCCAGCTCGTGATCAACATAACCCCAGTTCTGGCCGAGCAGCTGGCCGACGACTACATCAAGGCCGAGTTCGAGAGGTACCTAACCCGGAAGATTGAGACCACGGAGGAAGACCTGAAATCGGGCAAGTATGACGAAAGGGCCGTTAAAGCCTCCCTCGACCACTTCAGGAAGGTCTATGACTACTGGGAGGCCATAAACGGTGACATCGTAGGAAAGTTCCGCGAGTTCCAGGATGCGGGATACATCGAGGTGATAACCTCCGCGGCAACGCACGGCTACCTCCCGCTCCTCGGGAGGGACGAGGCGATAAGGGCCCAGCTTGCCAATGGCATAGCGACCTACGAGAAGCACTTCGGCAGGAGACCGATGGGGATATGGCTGCCTGAATGCGCCTACCGGCCGGCGGGGGAGTGGGAGCTGCCGGACGGGAGGAAGGTTGAGAGACATGGCATGGAGAAGTTCCTGGAGGAGTTCGGCATCGAGTACTTCTTCGTGGAGAGCAACCTGATCGATGAGGGCCCGGTGACAAAGGGCTACGGCGAGATTCCGCTCTACGAGGGGGAGAAGAGCACGCTGAGGCCGTACTGGATCAAGGGTTCTCGGGTGGCTGTTTTCGCCCGCAACAGAGAAACCGGCCACCAGGTCTGGAGCGCGCACTACGGCTATCCCGGTGACTTCTGGTACAGGGAGTTCCACAGGAAGGCCGAAAAGAGCGGCGGCCAGTACTGGCGCGTGACGGGCAAAAACGTTGACCTCGGCGAGAAAGAGTTCTACGACCCGGAGAGGGCCATGGAGCGGGTTGAGGAGCACGCCAGGCACTTCGTCTGGCTGGTGGGCGAGCTTCTCCGGGGATACGAGGAGAAGTTCGGGGAGAGGGGCATAATCGTTTCGCCCTACGACACGGAGCTCTTCGGTCACTGGTGGTTCGAGGGAGTCAAATGGCTCGGCAGGGTTCTTGAATTGATGGCGGAAGGGGGAATAGTCACCACAACGCTCTCCTCCTATCTTGACAACTACACCGGCGAGAGGTATGAGATTGAACTCCCAGAGGGTTCGTGGGGGGCCAATGCAGACCACTCGACCTGGTGGAACGAGGAGACTGAGTGGACGTGGGGACACGTCTACAGCGCCGAGGAGAGAATGGTAGCGCTGGCGAGTGCGTACTACGGGAGGGACAGAACCGCCGATAGAATCCTTGAACAGCTTGCGAGGGAGTTGCTGATACTCGAAGCTAGCGACTGGCAATTTCTCATAACGACAGGCCAGGCGAGGGAGTACGGAAAGAGGCGGATTCTGGTGCACAGCAGGGACTTCCACAGGCTGGCCAACGAGCTGGTGAGGTACGTCAAAACCGGAGACTTCGACGTTGAGTTCCTCGAGGAGCTTGAGCGGCGCGACAATCCATTCAAACCTGTGGTGGTTGCAAGCTACGTGAGCGAAAGTCCCCCTGAGGTTCAGGAATACGTTGAACCGCCCGAGGTTCCGCCCGAAAGGGGCGAAGAGCCGGTTGAACGGCCGAGGGAGGAGCTTCCGGAGAGGGCCTACGCCACAGAGGTCGTCAAGGAGATAGCAGTTAAGCCCCCCAGAAAGGTAAAGAGGCCCAGCTCGGACAAATCCAGAAAGCTCCGGACGCGGGAGAAGAGAAAACCCGGCAAGGTCGAGAGCGACCTCCTGCGGATAAAGGGCATCGGGCCAAAAACGCTGGCAAAGCTTCAGCGGGCTGGTATTCATAGCGTCGAAGACCTCAAAGGAGCTGAGATTGAGGAGCTGGCCAGAAAAACGCGCATTTCGCCTAAAAAGCTGAGGAAGTTTTTGGCCCAGATTTCCTGAATTCCCCGTTTGTTTCGTTTCGAAAGCCTTTTCTGGAGTTTTAACAAACTATCTATGTGGTTGCTATGAAAAAAGTTGAGGCGATTATTAGGGGAAATGATTTCGACCGCGTGAAGAACGCCCTCAAGCAGGTCGGCATCGTGCCCCTGACCGCTTATCCCGTGCAGGGAAGGGGCGTTCAGGGAGGCGTTCCGCCGTACGACCTCCTTCCGAAGATGAAGATCGAGATCATCGTGAAGGACAGAGATCTGGAGAAGGTGGTCGACGTCATCATCAGGAACGCGAGGAGCGGAACACCCGGCGACGGGAAGATATTCATCCTCCCTGTGGAGGACGCGATCAGGATAAGAACGGGGGAGAAGGGCAACGAAGCCCTCTACTGAGGGCTTCTTTTTCACAGGAACGCGTACCTGTTCCTGTAGAGTTCGACGAGGGAGATGGCTATCAGGTATACCTCCACCGCCGAGAGGAGGACGAGGAATATCAGATATCCCTGCGCGAAGGATACGCTCTTCCCCAGGTGCTCCGCTATGGTGCTTACCTGGTTGGGGTCGCGCAGGGCACCCAGGGAATAGACTATCGCGTTGAAACCCACAACCAGGGGAATTGGGGCCGAGGCGTAGGCCAGCAGGAGTCCGGTGTAGCCCCTCCGCTGAAGGGAGAGCATCGACAGGATTATCGGGATGGCCAGGATGAGCGCTGTTATAGCGAAGAACTGATTGAGATATGCCCCGGTCAGGATGAAGAACGACGTCATTCCAAAGATGTATTTCCGGTATGCCCTCTTCAGCTCGACGAGCTTCTTGGGGACGAAGTCGTACTCGGCCGACCTGGAATACAGGAGGATCTTGTTCACCGCTTTCAGGTAGTTCTTTTTGCCCTCCTTCTCTATGGCCTTGTCAGTGCTCATCAATTTGAGCTCCTTGGCTTTTTTGAAGAAGAACTCGGCCAGCTCCTCGTTGTCCTTCTCGACCTTGGAGGCGACCTCCCGGAAGTTCCCCGCGGCCTCCTCCAGGGATTTCTTGACTTTCGTCTTCTCCTTTTCACTTAAGCTGCCGAGCCTCTCGATCTTTTCGAGGGTTGATTCGAGAACGTCGGCCGTTTCAAGAAGTATCTTTTCGCTTTTCACCTGTACCCCCCCAAAATGAGAAAGAAAAAGGGTTTAAGACACTTCCCCTCTTTCCGCCTTGAGTAGCTTGTTGATGCTCCAGCCCATCATGGCGAATATTGCCAGCCACGCTATCAGCATGTAGATTATCCAGCTTTCCATTGCGATCACCTCAGACCCTTATGATAATCTCGTTCTTCTCGATTTCCTCGCTGTACTTGCGCTTGATGGAGTAGTAGCTCTCCACTGCACCAATGATCCACATGAAGATTATTGCCAGTCTGGCCGGCCACTCAAGGGTTGCTCCGACGAGGCTCTGGGCGGATCCTATCAGCGGTATCAGCAGGAGTATTGGGGCTATGTAGAGCAGTATCGGCTTGTACCATCCGGGAACTTTCATGTACGCTCCCTGGTGCAGCTCCTTCCAGAAGTTGTCGGGCTTGAAGAGGTACACCGCCACTATGATGTCGAAGAGCGCCAGCAGCGTCAGCTGGAAGCTGACCCATGCGTCAACCTGGTCGAGGTAGCCGCTGATGTACACCACAGGAAGGCCCGCGATGAAGTAGAGCACGAGCACTACCCAGGTTCCGACCTTTCTCTTGATGTTGAGGTCCTCCTCGAGGAGGGCGGTGAGGTAGTTGTACATGGCTATGGCTGAGGTGAAGCCCGCGAACCAGAGGAGGAGGAACCACATTGCTCCGAAGAGCTTTCCTATGTCACCCATGCTGACGAAGACGTTGGGCAGGCTGGTGTAGGAGAATCCAAGGCCGAACTTCTGGCCTATCCACGCGAGGGCCTCGTTCTTACCCTGGGCAAGAACCTCGGGCGGCACGATCTTGGGGGCGTAGGCGGTCGCCAGCGGGACGGCGAGTGAACCACCGAGGACGACCTCCGCGAACTCGTTCAGGGAAACCGTTGCGAGACCGCTGAGGGCGACGTCGTCATCAGGACCGAGGTAGCTGGCGTAGTTCTGGATGATACCCATACCGAGCGAGAGGGTGAAGAATATCTGTCCCGTGGCCGCCAGCATGACCGTCGCGAAGTGGTCCTTGAGGTACGCCCAGTTGGGGCTCCAGATGAACCTGAATCCGTCAATGGTGCTCCAGTTGGGGTCTATTGGTGAGCCGAGGACGAACACGTAGCCGACCATTATGATGGCGAAGACGTAGAGGAGCGGCATCATGACCTTAACCCAGCGCTCGATACCCTTGCTGACGCCCTGTCCGACGGCTATGGCGAGGAGGATAACGGTTATGCCCCAGAACAGCATAACCTGGGCGTGGTTGCCGAGGTAGTTGCCGAAGAACTCTCCGGTGTTCTGGCCGAAGTAGGCGCCCGTGGCGCTGAAGTAGGAGTAAGCCGCGGACCAGCCGATGAGGTGGAGGTAGTAGCTGTTCAGGAGAACAGTCAGTGAAAAGGCCAGCATTCCGCTGATAACTCCCCACCACAGTGCGCTCTTTGGTTTGACGCGCTCCCTGGCCATGAGGTAGTACGTGGGACCGAGGGTACCGTGACCATACTTTCCACCGTAGCGACCGGCGACCCATTCAATCCACATCACTGGTATTCCTAGGAAGAACAGAGCTATAAAGTACGGCACCATAAAGGCTCCGCCACCGTTCTGGGCAACCTGCGTTGGAAACCTCACGAAGTTGCCCAGACCGACGGCGTTTCCAGCCATTGCTAAAATCAAACCAATCTTAGTTGCCCATTGATCCCTCTGTTGTTCCACAATATTCACCCCCGTTCTTAAATGTCCGGATCATGAAACCCCTGTGTATGGTTTTGGGGCATTATGTATAAGGCAAGGCATTCTATAAAAAGCTTTCTAATAGTTTTTTTCGACAAAAGACGATTTACTCAAGCGTTAAACTGTGGCAGTTCCTTTCTCGTCATTTCTTTAATGTGTTGAAAAAACCTTAATTTCGGCTTTGGCATTATGGCAATTATAGTGTCCAGATACTACAGAATGACAAATTCATTTTCGGTGCATTTCCATCAAGTATTTAACCTCGTGATGCTACCCCTGGGATGGTGCCCGATGATTGGAACAAGAGTGAGCTGATGGGTGATGACCGACTTCTCGCTGAGGGCGCCGCATCCGAATCGTTCTGAGGTTTGGTGGGTTCTGTTTTGGGTTCATTGATGCAGTTTTGTGTTCTCCAATGTATAGAAAATCTTGGATGTACATCCCTCTTTTTGCCCGAAGATTTCGGGAGGGTTTTTCTTTTCGTCGAAAATTTCCGTACATAACTTTTTGTTTGAAATTAACCGTTCTTCTGCCTCCTTTATCGAAAGGTTTATATATGCAAATGCCTAAGAGTACCTCGCAAATTACCGAAACCCGAGGTGGTAAAGATGGTCGAGATTGACCCGTTTGAGATGGCCGTTCAGCAGCTCGAGAGGGCTGCCCAGTTCATGGACATAAGCGAAGAGGCCCTCGAGTGGCTCAAGAAGCCCATGAGGATTGTTGAGGTCAGCGTCCCGCTCGAGATGGACGACGGTTCTGTTAAGGTTTTCACCGGTTTCCGCGTTCAGCACAACTGGGCCCGCGGTCCGACCAAGGGTGGTATAAGGTGGCACCCGGCCGAGACCCTCAGCACCGTTAAGGCCCTCGCCACCTGGATGACCTGGAAGGTAGCGGTTGTTGATCTCCCCTACGGTGGCGGTAAGGGTGGTATCATCGTCAACCCGAAGGAGCTCAGCGAGAGGGAGAAGGAGAGGCTCGCCAGGAACTACATAAGGGCCATCTACGACGTCATCAGCCCGTACACCGACATTCCGGCTCCTGACGTTTACACCAACCCGCAGATCATGGCATGGATGATGGACGAGTACGAGGCCATCAGCAGGAGGAAGGTTCCGAGCTTCGGTATCATCACCGGTAAGCCGCCCGGAGTTGGTGGTATCGTCGCGAGGATGGACGCCACCGCCAGGGGTGCTGCCTTCACCGTCCGCGAGGCTGCCAAGGCCCTCGGCATGGACCTCAAGGACAAGACCATCGCCATCCAGGGTTACGGTAACGCCGGCTACTACATGGCCAAGATCATGAGCGAGGAGTACGGCATGAAGGTCGTCGCCGTCAGCGACAGCAGGGGCGGCATCTACAACCCGGACGGCCTCAACGCCGATGAGATCCTCGAGTGGAAGAAGAAGAACGGCTCAGTTAAGGACTTCCCGGGAGCCACCAACATCACCAACGAGGAGCTCCTCGAGCTCGAGGTCGACGTCCTCGCCCCGAGCGCCATCGAGGGTGTCATCACCAAGGACAACGCCGACAATGTCAAGGCCAAGATCGTCGCCGAGCTCGCCAACGGCCCGACCACCCCGGAGGCCGACGAGATCCTCCACGAGAAGGGCGTCCTCGTCATACCCGACTTCCTCTGTAACGCCGGTGGTGTTACCGTCAGCTACTTCGAGTGGGTCCAGAACATAACCGGCGACTACTGGGACACCGAGACCACCAGGGCCAAGCTCGACAAGAAGATGACCAAGGCCTTCTGGGACGTCTACAACACCCACAAGGACAAGAACATCAACATGCGTGACGCCGCCTACGTCGTTGCCGTCCAGAGGGTCTACGACGCCATGAAGTGGCGCGGATGGGTGAAGAAGTGATTTCTTCCCCTTTTCTCTTCGTTTCTGCCCGTCTGAAGAAATAGAGAAACGGTTCTAGAGCCTTTTGCCCCTCTCCTGATAGAGCCTCGATATCGCCTGCATCGCGGCCGCGACCATTATTCCCGTTATTATCATGCCCAGTATGGGTAGCACGAGGGCACAGAGGAGCTTTGATATCGGTGTTGTAGGGGTTATGTCCCCGTAACCGACGGTGAAGGCAGAGATGAAGGCGAAGTAAATTCCGTTGCCGATGCTCAGGGATTCCTGGAAGGAGAGCACTACCCCGAAAACCACTATCATTGTAAAGAGGCCAAGGAGAATGCTTTTCACGTAGTAGAGGACCCTCAAAAATTCGTGAAGGAAGGTGCGAAAGCCTATGAGCTCGATTTCGAGCCCGTCCTCTTTCCCGTTCTCCATTCCCTCACACCTTCGCCCAGTACTCTTTTTCTTCCACCATTGCCCTTACCATTTCATCCTCGTCCCTGAACATTGTCCTCCTCGATGGATTCTGCATGCCATAGAACTCCATGAACGGGCTTGGGCGGCGCTCGAACGGATAGTAGAGGTATATCGCCGCCAGCGTCCTGTACGCCTCGGCCATCTCGCTGATGACACCGGCAGATATTCCTTCGGCATAGTGGTACACAGCTATGGCCTTGCTCACATCAACGAGGTTGAAGTCCCTCTCGACGAGCTGGCGCCTCAGTATGTCCGTGGCCTGCTCTATATCCCCCCTGTCAAGCTCCTCTACCTGTTCGCCGTCTAGGAGGTGTTTGATTCTGATGCGCGTTATTGAGGGGTCTCTGTTGACCTGGGCGTCGTACTCGGCGACCACCCACCAGTCGTCCAGTGCCCCGGGATCGAGAACCGTGAAGTGCCCGCTCAGTTTGTCGTAGAAGTCTCTAACCCTGTGGTAGTACTCCTCCTCGTGGCCCGTCATTGGGTAGCTGAGATAGACGAGGGGCTTCTCGTCCTCATGGAACAGCAGGTCAATGAAAACTTCAGGTGGATGCCTTATGCCGAACTGGAGGACGTAGCGAACCTCCATTCCTTCCTTCTTAAGCTCGTGCACGAGAGTCTTGACGTGGTTTATGGCATCCTCGCGCCACATGACGAGGGTCGTCAGCTTTATGTTCTCGGGATTCTCGCCGAAGCGCTCGAACCACTCCGGGTCGTTGATGATGCGCCTCCTGACCGAGAGGACGTCGTCGAGGACTATTATCACGCGGTTCGGCCGCAGAAGCTTTAGATTGCTGGTCGTGAACCCGATGACGCTTCCGCTTCCCCAGCGGAAGAGGCTCGGCGTTGAAACGAGATGGAACTTTTCCCCGCTTTCGTCTATCTCCTTTCTTATTCTATTGAAAGCCTCGTCCCGTATCTCGTTCATCAAATCCTGGTGGCTTATGGCGAAGTCGAGAACGTTCTTCCTCGTTATCTTGACGCCCAGCTCCTTTCCGACCTCCCTGATGTAGTCGAAGACGTGGTAGTAGGCGTAGCTCTCCCCGTCGGCGAGCTTCAGCGCCTCGGTTATGTACTCGTCACGCCCGTTGAGAGGCGGCCCGGTTAGGAGTATTATCTCTTTCATTTCACCACCCCACTGCATCTAAAAGGCCATTTTGGACGAAACCTTTAAATACTATTCCCCTAAAGTGGCGTTGTAGGGGTTCTTCTGTTCTAAAAACATACCAGCAGGGGTGTTGTAATTGACTGAAAAGCTAAAGGGGACGACTACGGTCGGCATTGTATGTAAGGACGGCGTAGTCCTGGCAGCGGACAGAAGGGCATCGCTGGGCAACATGGTGCTCTCAGAGAACGTTACCAAGGTCTTCTGGATAGACGACCACCTGGTCCTGGCCGGTGCCGGTAGCGTCGGCGACATTCTCAGCCTCGTCAGGCTTCTGAGGGCCGAGGCCAAGCTCTACAGAGCCAAGGTAGGAAAGGAGATGAGTGTTAAGGCCCTCGCAACACTGACTTCTAACATCCTTCACGGGAGCAGGTTCATGCCGTACTTTGGGTGGTTTCTCATAGCGGGCCACACCGGAAAGCCCGGGCTTTATTCGGTGGACATGGCCGGCGGGGTTACCGAGGACAGGTTCACGGCCGCCGGTTCGGGTATGGAGTTCGCCTTCTCGATACTTGAGGCGGAGTTTAAGGAGGAGATGACGCTGGAAGAGGGCGTTAAGCTCGCGCTCAAGGCAATAAAAGCCGCCACCAGAAGGGACGTTTTTACGGGCGGCGGCGTTACCCTCGTTACCGTCACGGATGAAGGATACAAAGAATGGAGCGAGGAGGAAATAAAGGGTCTTCTGGAATGAGGTGATACCGGTGATAAGAAGAGAGACCTTCGTCGAGGATATACTACGCGATATAAAAGCTGTAATAAGCCAGATGGTTCCGCCTGAGGCGAGGATAACCGACGTTGAGTTCGAGGGTCCCGAGCTGGTCATATACGTCAGGAACCCGGAGGCCATAATGCGGGACGGGGAGCTGATAAAGAACCTCGCCAAGGTTCTTAAAAAGCGCATAAGCGTCCGCCCCGACCCGGATGTTCTCCTCCCGCCAGAAAAGGCGGAGGACATGATAAAGGCCCTGGTTCCCGCCGAGGCGGAGATAACCAACATAAGCTTCGACCCGTCCGTCGGTGAGGTCATCATAGAGGCCAAGAAGCCGGGTCTGGTTATCGGGAAGAACGGCGAAACCCTGAGGCTCATAACCCAGAAGGTTCACTGGGCGCCGAGGGTCGTCAGAACCCCTCCGCTCCAGAGCCAGACCATCTACTCGATAAGGCAGATACTCCAGGCGGAGGCGAAGGACAGGAGGAAGTTCCTCCGCCAGGCGGGCAGGAACATATACCGCAAGCCGGAGGTCAAGAGCGATTGGATACGCATAACCGGTCTGGGAGGCTTCCGTGAGGTCGGAAGAAGCGCCCTCCTTGTCCAGACCAACGAGAGCTACGTTCTGGTCGACTTCGGTGTCAACATAGCTGCCCTCCGCGATCCCAAGAAGGCCTTCCCGCACTTCGAGGCCCCGGAGTTCCGCTACGTCCTCGACGCGGGTCTCCTGGATGCCATCATCATAACCCACGCCCACCTTGACCACAGCGGAATGCTGCCCTACCTCTTCCGCTACAAGCTCTTCGACGGGCCGATATACACGACTCCCCCGACCCGGGATTTGATGGTTCTTCTCCAGCAGGACTTCATCGAGATTCAAAAGATGAACGGTGTCGAGCCCCTCTACAGACCGAGGGACATCAAAGAGGTCATAAAGCACACGATAACCCTCGACTACGGTGAGGTCCGCGACATAGCCCCGGACATGAGGCTTACCCTTCACAACGCTGGCCACATCCTCGGATCGTCCATAGTGCACCTCCACATAGGCAATGGGCTCCACAACATAGCCATAACCGGCGACTTCAAGTTCATCCCGACTAGGCTCTTCGAGCCGGCCGTCAGCAGGTTCCCGCGCCTTGAGACCCTCGTCATGGAGTCCACCTACGGTGGAAGCAACGACTACCAGATGCCCAGGGAGGAGGCGGAGAAGAGGCTCATAGAGGTCATCCACCAGACCATCAGGCGCGGCGGAAAGGTGCTCATTCCGGCCATGGCCGTCGGTAGGGCGCAGGAGATAATGATGGTACTCGAGGAGTACGCCAGGATAGGCGGCCTTGAGGTTCCGATTTACCTGGACGGCATGATATGGGAGGCGACTGCCATACACACTGCCTATCCGGAGTACCTCAGCAGGCACCTGCGCGAGCAGATATTCCACGAGGGCTACAACCCGTTCCTCAATCCGATATTCAAGAGCGTAGCCAACTCACGCGAGAGGCAGGACATCATAGACTCCGGCGAGCCGGCCATAATCATAGCCACCTCGGGCATGCTCGTCGGCGGACCGAGCGTCGAGTACTTCAAGCAGCTCGCCTCGGATCCAAAGAACAGCATGGTCTTCGTGAGTTACCAGGCGGAGGGAACCCTCGGAAGGCAGGTGCAGCGCGGCCTCCGTGAGATACCGCTCGTCGGAGAGGGCGGAAAGACGGAGGTAGTCAACGTCAACATGGAGGTTCACACCATAGACGGCTTCTCCGGTCACGCCGACAGGAGGGAGCTCATAAGCTACATCGCGAGGCTCAGGCCCAGGCCGGAGCGCGTCATAACCGTCCACGGCGAGGCCCACAAGTGCCTCGACCTCAGCACGAGCATACACAAGAAGTTCGGCCTCTCAACGAGGGCCCCCAACAACCTCGACGCCATAAGGCTCAAGTGACAGCCCGGATTGAGAAGTGGTGAAAATGAAGGTCCGCTGTCCTAGCTGCGGGCGCCTCTATTCTTCCCTTATTCCCCCCAGGTGCTCCTGCGGGGAGCGTCTGGAGATATCCTACGATTACGAGAAAGTTGATCCGTCCAGGTGGCGGAACCGTGAACCCGGCGTCTGGAGATACAGGGAGCTTCTGCCGGACGTCCCTGAGGTCGTGAGCCTTCGGGAGGGGGGCACGCCCCTCATAAGGGCCAAACTCGGCCGCGAGCTTGGGCTCAACGTCTTCATCAAGGACGAGACCAGGAACCCCACTGGCTCCTTCAGGGACCGGCTCGCGACTGTTGCCGTCTCCCATGGCATGCCCCACGCAGAAAACGGCTTTGTGGTGGCAAGCAATGGGAACGCGGCTGCATCTCTTGCCGCGTATGCCGCAAGGGCTGGCAGACCTGCCTACACCGTCGTGCCGAAGCTCGTGGAGCAGGGCAAGCTCAATCAGATAGTAGCCCTCGGGGCGAAGATCATACGATACGGGGAGAGCGTGGACGAGAGCATAAGCTACGCGGAGGGGCTCGCGGAGGGCAAGGGACTCTACAACGTCACCCCGGAGAGCAATCTCGTCGGTCTGGAGGGGCAGAAGACGCTCGCCTTCGAGCTCTGGGAGGATTTGAATCCGACGCACGTGATAGTCCCGACTGGAAGCGGCAGCAACCTCTACAGCATCTACAAAGGCTTCGTGGAGCTCATCGAGGTGGGTGCGGTTGACGAGATGCCGAAGCTGATCACTGTTCAGGCCGAGAAGTGTTCCCCCATAGCGAGCGAGGTTCTCGGGACAGAACCGAAGGCCGAGCCCACGAAGGCCCTGGCCCTGTACGTGAAGAGTCCCGTCATGAAAGAGCTCGCCCTGAAGGCTATACACGCCAGTGGGGGAACGGCGGTTCTCGTCGGCGAGGACGAGCTTGACCTGGGGCAGCGGCTCCTTGCAGGGGAGGGGATATTCGCGGAGTACGCCTCTTCGGTTATCGTCCCGGCACTCCTCAAACTGGCGGAGGAGAATTATTTCGAACGTGACGACAGGATAGCCCTTATAGTGACAAGTTCGGGCCTCAAGGGGCATTACTCTGAGAGCAGGGAGAAGTTCAGCGTCGGGGGAACCAAGTTCGAGATACTGAAGCTGCTGAGCGGGAGGAGCATGTACGGCTATGAGATATGGGAGGCACTGGAGAAGCCGCTCAAGTACCAGGCCGTTTACCAGCACCTGCGCGAGCTCGAGAGCATGGGGCTTATCGAGGAGACCCACAGAAGGGGGAGACGGGTCTATTACGGGCTGACGGAGAGGGGCAGGGGGTTCCTTGAGACCCTGGGGTAGAAAGGTTTTAAAGCCCCTTTTAAAAGCTAGTCGTAGGTGAAGAATGTGAAACTGGCTATCGAGCATAAATTTTCACTCACAGTTTATCTATGGGGGATCATAACGGGATTAATCAGCGGAGTGGCCGCGGCAAAGATACAGTACGGGTGGCTCATAGGCCTGGCCCTGTACTTCGTCATCGACAGGTTCGTGCTCGCGGTCATCAAGGGACTGCCGCCTGAGATACCCGATGAGCGGGCAGTGCTCAAGAAGGCATTCTGGGGCTGGGCGCTGTTCTGGCTCTACTTCACGATGCTCAGCTATTCACTCATGATCAGCTTTACCCCGCAGTGTTACTCCAATCAGAGCCTGCTGTACAAGATGGTGGTGAACGGGAACGCCACCGTGACCTGTAACCTGACTTCCGTGGGGTGATCCTATGGAGGAACTCAAAAGGTCCGTCGCGAGGGAGGCGCTGAAGTTCATCGAGGACGACATGATAGTCGGCCTCGGCACCGGCTCGACCACGGCCTACTTCATCGAGTACCTCGGCAAGCTCATCATGGAGGAGGAGCTTGAGGACGTCTACGGCGTCCCGACTTCGTATCAGGCGAGGCTCCTGGCCCTCGAGAATGGCGTACCCGTTGTCGGCCTGGACGAGGTCGATGCGATTGATATAGCCGTCGATGGCGCCGACGAGGTTGACCCTTACCTCAACCTCATCAAAGGACGCGGTGCGGCGCTCACCATGGAGAAGATAATCGAGTACCGGGCAGGGACTTTCCTCGTCCTCGTTGACGAGAGCAAGCTCGTCGAGAGGCTCGGTCAGAAGGTTCCAGTTCCCATCGAGGTCATCCCGGCTGCATGGCGCGCCATAGCCGAGGAGATAGAGGTCTTCAACGCCACCGCCGAGCTGAGGATGGCGAGCAAGAAGGACGGGCCGGTTGTTACAGACAACGGCAACTTCATCCTCGACGCCAGGTTCCACCGCATAGACGACCCGCTTGACCTGGAGATAGAGCTCAACAACATCCCCGGTGTCGTGGAGAACGGCATCTTTGCGGACATAGCTGACATAGTCCTCGTCGGCACGAGGGAAGGCGTCAAGAGGCTCGAGCGCTGAAGTTTTCTTTTCTGCCCGCCCTGTTTTGGTTCTCCTGTTGTCGCCGGTAGCTGGAGCGTGCGTCCGAAAAGCTTCACTAAAAGTTCGTAGCCCATCACTAAAGGCGTCATTACAGCTGGTTTTCCAGATTAGGGCCTTCCTTTGTGAGAACAAATTACAGGAGCTCTTTAGAATGGGTTTGCTTTCTTTTGACGCCCGCGTCTAATTCAAGCCAAACCTATTCACGAGAAGCCATCTTGCGTGTTCTAACATTTAGGCGCTTATTCAAAGAGAAACCACTCATGAACTTGCACTTCGGGAGGGAGCTACAAATTTTGATGAAACTTTTCGCCAGAAAAGTTTCCTATGGTGGGGCCGCCGAGATTCGAACTCGGGTCCCCGGCTCCCGAAGCCGGAAGGATAGGCCAAGCTACCCCACGGCCCCACTGCCCGCTCTTAAGGACTTCGCAGTGTTTATAAAGTTTACGGATGTATTCAGGTGCACCGGAGGGAAGGGCGGTGAAGGTTTCTGTAATCATCCCGACGTACAATGAGAGAGACAACCTTGCGGAGCTTTTTGAAAGGATAGACGGGGCCCTGAAGGGCCACGACTACGAAATCATCGTCGTTGACGACGACTCTCCCGATGGGACATGGGAGTTCGCCGAGAGCCTGGCGGAGAAGTACCCAGTTAAGGTTATCCGTAGGACTGAGAAAAAGGGGCTCTCCTCCGCGGTTATCAGGGGCTTCAGAGAAGCTGCCGGCGACATCTTCGTCGTTATGGACGCTGACCTGCAGCACCCTCCAGAGGTTATTCCGGAACTCTTGAACGCCATTGAAAAAGGAGCCGACGTTGCCATAGCGAGCAGATACGTTCCTGGCGGCGGCGTTAAGAACTGGTACTGGTACAGGAAGCTCATATCGAAGGGCGCGATAATGATAGGCCGCCTGGCGCTTCCAAAGATACGGGACGTCAAGGACCCGGTGAGCGGCTTTTTCGCCCTCAGAAGGGAGGTTGTTGAGGGGACCGAGCTCAATCCAATAGGCTTCAAAATACTCATGGAGATTCTCATAAAAGGTAGATACAAGGAAGTCAAGGAGGTTCCCTTCACCTTTGGCCTGAGGCACGCCGGCGAGAGCAAACTGGGAACGAAGACCATGGTGAACTACCTCAAGCATGTTTATCGGCTCATGCGCTGGGATGGTGAGCTTGACAGGCTCATCAAGTTCACCCTCGTCGGCCTCTCAGGCGTCGTCGTGAACGAGGGCTTTCTGTGGGCCTTTGTGAACTTCCTCGGCTGGGACAAGATACTCGCCAACATCCCGGCGACCGAGCTGGCGATACTCAACAACTTCACCTGGAACGACCTCTGGACTTTCAGGGACCTCAAGAGAAAGCCCCTCTGGAGGAGGCTCGCCACCTTCCACGTCGCTGCCATCACGGGCGCGCTTGTCCAGTGGATCATCTACGCGGGTCTTGTCTATCTGGGCATGAACTACCTCGTCGCGAACCTCATCGGTATAGTGGTTTCCTTCATCGTCCGCTTCATCGTTAACCGGCACGTTACGTGGGGCTGAGCTTGTGGCGGTTGCAAGAGTTTGTTCTTTTTCCAATTTAGCTGCCCACATGCTTAAATATACCCTCCGTTTATTACCCAATGGGAGGTGAGTCCGATGTACGTTGGTGAGCTCCTTAAGAGCCTCGATAGGGCCTCATCCGGCGTCCCTGGACTGGATGATCTAATCGGTGGAGGGTTTCTTCCAGGAAGAGTTTACCTCGTGGTCGGTCCCCCTGGTAGCGGTAAGACAACCCTGGGTATCCAGTTTTTGATGAGTGGGGTGAAAAACGGTGAGAAGGGTCTCTTCGTGTCTCTGTTTGAGAATCCCCAGCTGATAACTCAGGACATGCTCCGCTACAACTTTGGGCTGCTCGGTCATGTTCAGGCCAAAAAAATTGTTTTCAATGACTTTGGGCAAATCCTGTTCGGGGCAGGTAGGAAGTTTGCCTGGGACGAACTCCTGAGGTCCCTGCTGGAGATAATCCGCAAAGAGGAAGCGAAGCGGGTTGTCATAGATTCATTCAATTCCCTAGAGTACTCGGTGGTGGATCCAGAGAACAAGAGGATGGCGCTGGGCAAGCTCATGCGCAAGCTGCATGAACTCGACGTGACGACACTTATAACCTCCGAAATGATGAGTTCCGAGAGCTATACCGATGAGTACTACCTCGCCGATGGTGTTATCGTCCTCCACCACTTCATGCGCAATTTCCAGATGGTGCGGGCACTGCAGGTTCTCAAAATGCGCGGAGTTCCCCACGACAGCAACCTGAAAAGAATACGCTTTACGGAGGAGGGCATCAGAGTTTATCCGGAGGCCCCGTTCTGAGGTGGTACCATGGGAAAGCAGGATGCAAAACGGCTCGTGAAAGAGGCCTATGAGTTCGGATACTTCGTGGGTTACAAAGGACACAGTGACTGGGCAGAATGGGTCAGAAGCACAAAGGAGGATCTGTACGCCCGCGCTGAGGAATTGGGTGTGTACCAGCTGGTCAAGGAGGCCTATGGCAGGGGCAGGATTGAGGGTGCCAAAAGACGCGAGGAGGAGATACACTTAAGTCTCATTGAGAAGGGCAGGATAGGGGGTGAGCGGGAAGAAAAACCCCTTAAGCCTGCCCCTCCGGAGGAAGAGCGCACCGAAGAGGAAACAATGCGCGTTGAGTTCGCCAGATTCATTGAAACGACACGGATTCTCATGCCCCCCGACCTGCTTGACAGCCTGAGGTTTGTCAAACCTCCCAAGATGCTCCATCTGGGTGATAAGGAATGAGACGTTTCCTAAAGGAAGCCGAGGTTTTTGATCCGAACAACGTGTTGCACTACATCGCTGAGATAAACCAGTTCCACCGCATACAGGGCTCGAAGGAGCTCCCTGAGGCGGTCCGCTTCATACTGGAGGAGCTCCGCATCTGGGGGATCGGCGCTAACCTCTACGAGGAGACCTACGACGGCGAGAGCCGGTATCTAACGCTCAAGTCGCCGATAGCCTGGGACGTCGTTAGGGGTGCCGTTGAGGTTCTTGGCAGGACCCTGACCACAGCCGGCACTCCCCTGGTGGTCATGGCCTATTCCCCTAGCGGGAGTGCAGAGGGTGAGGTCGTTCACGTTGCCCGGGAGGAGGACTGGGAAAAAGCACGGGGCAGGATAGTTCTAGTGGGACGCGAGTGGAGGGAGGCATACCGCAGGGCCAACGAGATGGGGGCGGTCGGCTTCATAGCCTACCGTGAGGGTACCGGGGAAGAGGTGCCCTACATAGGGCTCTTCCTCACAAAGGACGACCTTGAATGGGCCAAGATTCCCGCGGTGGCCGTCCCCGAGACCCTGGCCAGGAAAATCATCGGAAAGCTGAACTCGGGGGAGAGCGTGAGTGCGAGGATTGAGGTTGAGACGATGATAAACGAGCGCCAGGTCCTTCCGATCCTCTACGCTGAGATTGGGAGGCCGCCGTTCCTTCTGTTCACTGCCCACATCTGCCACCCGAAGCCGGGGGCGAACGACAACGCGAGCGGAAGCGCGATGCTGATGGAGCTGGCGCGTGTTCTGTCCCGCCTCTACGACGATTCATTCCGCTTTGGCTTCGCGTTTCTCTGGGTTCCGGAGTACTACGGAACGCAGGCCTTCATCGAGCGCCACGCCGACGTGGGGAAGTACTACGCGGCCATAAACCTCGACATGGTGGCGGGCAGTCCGGACAGAGCCGGCTCGACGATAATGCTGGTGAGAACACCCGTCTCCCGTTTCTCGGTGGTCTCGGGGATCCTCGAGTACTACCTCGACCTGGCGAACGAGGCCGGAAAAAGCTTCTCGGGGAGCCCGCTGCCCATGCTCAGAGTGAAGAGCTTCCCGTACGAGATGGGCAGCGACCACGATGTCTTCAACTTCTTCGGAATCCCAGGAACGATGCCCATAACCTGGCCCGACCGCTTCTACCACTCCAGCGGGGACACCATCGATAAGGTCAGCAGGGAGAGCGTTGAGGTCATTGGGAGGGCCGTCCTCGCGACCGCCCTGGCCCTTGCGAAGGGTGATGGGGAGGAGCTCCAGCGCTTTGCGCGTGGATACACCATGAAATACCTGGGTGAGCTATCGAGGGAGAGAAAAACGGACGAGGTTGAGCGCCTTGTGATGACGGGCCTCGCCAGGGACTCGCGGTTCCTGGGCATTGAGAGCGGCCACAGGTTTGAGCCGGAGCCCTGGCTGACGTGGAAGGTCAGGGGCTTACTGTCGGAGCGCCTCATAAGAGAGGCCGACGAAAAGCTCGCCGAGGAGTTCGGTTCGCTGACCCGGGACCGGCGGGTTCTGGTACATCTCCATGAACTGCTGATGCTCGCGGAACTACTTCCCAAGGAGCGGGCCTTTGAGGCGCTCAGGGAGGAGTACGGGGAAATCGATGAAGAAAAGCTGGAAAAGCTCGTGGGAATCCTGGAGGCTGTAGGAATCGTGGAGCGGGCTTAGTTCCTGCTGGATTTGGAGCCGCTTTTCAACTCCTGCTCCAGCTCGTTTATTCTCTTTACGAGGCTCTGCTTGATGTTTTCAAGGACCTCGCTCGGGGAAACGGCGCTGTACGTGTAGCCGAGCCAGCCCTGCTGGATGAGGGTTCTCCTCAGAATGCCCCTCCGGTAGAGGCTGAGCACGTGCTCCCTGACCGAGCGTTCGCTTATCCCGAGCTCCCTCTGTATCTCGGTTATCCTCATCGGCTCCTTCTTGTCAAGCAGAAGCCGATAAATCCTCAGCTCAGTCTTTTTGACCCCAAGGGAACGAAGCAGCGCCTCAAGCTTTTCGTAGACATCACTCATCCCACTCACCTGATATGTCCATTTTCCCACCTATGAAGGATTATTTTCATATGGGTTATAAACTTTGCCCGCGATGTTTGGAACGCCCTCATCGGAGGTTTACCCTGCCCAGGTAAATTCCCTCCGGGAGGAACAGCTCCACCGAGCCAACCCCTTTCAGAAACGGCACCATTCTTATTCCGTCCCCCACGTTGAAGCCCTCTATGAACGGGTTTATCGTGGGCAGTATGAGGAACCTTCCGGAGCGGACGAAGACCTTTATCTTCCTCGAAACACCGCCCCTTTTGAGGGTGTACGCGGGATGGATGTGGCCGAGGTACGCCTCCTCGAACTCTACCCTAGGCAGTCCGGTGTGGCCGTGGAGGAAGAGCCTGTCGTCCACCAGCAGGTGGTCGGTCACCTCGACGTGGGGGAACTTCCCGGCGACCTCCTCTATCTTCCCGTCATGGTTTCCCTTTGTTACGGCCGTTGGGATTTCCCTGAGGCTCGAGAAAAAGCCCATAAGGAGGCGTTTCATCGTGAAGCTCAGGCCTATCGGCTCCTTCAGATCGCCGAGGATGATGAGAAAGTCCGGATCCATTCCGGCGATGAACTCCGCCAGGTGCTCCTCGAAGCGCGTTCTTACCCTCAGCCCGCGTGACAGCTCGAAACCTATGTGAGGATCCGCTATAAGAAGCGTCCTCCCGCAGGAGGTCTCAATCTCCAGTGAGAGGCTCTCGAAGTCCTTAAAAGAGTGCATGGGACCACCGAAAACGGTGAGGAAAAGGAGGAGCATCAGATGAGTCCGCGCTCCTTCCTGCGCTGCCTCTTGAGTCTCCTGACCCTCTTCTTGATCCACTTCCACCTCATTCTTCCCTTCTTCTTCCACTTCCTCGGGCGCCTCTTCATGATCATCACCCCTGAGTTTCTCTCAGGGGTTAGCTCCGGAGGTTCCTTTTTAAGCTTTTCCGTGGGGAAGGGTCGGTACTTTTCGTACGGCTAAAAAGGTGCATGGACACCCGTAAGCGGGGAAAATGGCACGGGAGAGCGGGTTTCCGGTTCTTCAATTTCTCGCCGGCTTGTGTCCTTGTTATGGCAAGTAGGAAGTCTAAAATAGGCGTTGGCATGTATGCGTTGCTGTTGATATCGCAATCATGTTTTGGTGCCGTTTGGAGTGATTTACATCCTGTTACTGTGGTATGCTTCCTGGAAATCCATCCGCTAACCTTATCAACTTCTCAGCCCAACACCGAACGGTGATGGCATGAAGGTGGCTTACGTTCAGATGGAACCCGTTTTTCTAGAACCTGAGGCGAACTACTCCCGGGCAGAGGAGCTGATACGTGCCGCCGCCGACGAAGGCGCGGAACTCGTAGTCCTTCCGGAGCTCTTTGACACTGGCTACAACTTCAGAAGCAGGGAGGAGGTTCTGGAAGTCGCGGGTCAGATACCCGACGGACCCACAACCCAGTTCCTCATGGAGCTCTCCAGAGAGCTTGGTGTCTTCATCGTCGCGGGGACCGCGGAGAAGGACGAGAGGGGAAGGCTGTACAATTCCGCGGTCGTTACCGGCCCAATAGGCAGCGGCTACATAGGCAAATACCGCAAGGTTCACCTCTTCTACCGTGAGAAGCTCTTCTTCGAGCCAGGGGATCTGGGCTTTCATGTTTTCAACCTCGGGATTGCAAAGGTTGGCGTTATGATATGCTTCGACTGGTTCTTTCCGGAGTCCGCGAGAACACTCGCCCTCAAAGGGGCCGACATCATAGCCCACCCCAGCAACCTGGTGATGCCCTACGCTCCCAGGGCGATGCCTATACGGGCCCTGGAGAACCGTGTCTACACGATAACCGCCAACAGGATCGGCGAGGAGTTTGGATTGAGGTTCATAGGTAAGAGCACGATAGCATCGCCGAAGGCCGAAGTGCTGGCGATGGGGAGTGAGGATGAGGAGGAGGTCGCCGTTGTTGAGATAGACCTCGGGATGGCGAGGAACAAGAAGCTCAACGAGATGAACGACGTCTTCAGGGACAGGCGCCCCGAGCACTATGCCCTGTGATTGCATCTCCCTTTTCTTTTGTGTGCTGTTATCATCGTACTATTATGATCATGAAACCCCAATTTCTTTGGAAAGTGACCAATACCTCTGTCAGCAGGTTCCGGATTTTCCAGTGGTGGAGCGGTGTATGTTGGAGATTTTACATCAATGGGGCTCTGTGGGGGCTCCGCTTTCTGTTTGGGGGCCTGTTTCGAAAGGGTTTTAAGAATAAAAGCCGTAGAATGTCGATGGTGACGAAAATCAGGGGCTACATCCTTGTGGGGGTTCTCCTGCTGGTGGCACTGGGCGTGGGGCTAGCCGCCAATGCCGCCGTGTTCCTGCCCAGCGCATCGTATCAGAGGGGCTACTTTGG